>WTHE01000268.1 GCA_011523315.1 Candidatus Binatota bacterium | reverse complement strand
GGCGCGGCACCACGGTGCGGCGGTACAGATCGTTGGCGATGATCTGGGAGGAGGAAATGACCAGCCCGTCTGCGGTGGACATGATGGCGGCCAGGATGCCGACGCCTACCAGGGCTGCCAGCCAGACCGGGAACAGCTCAATGAACAGCAGCGGCAGCGCCTGATTCGGGTTTGCCCCCCCGGCGTACAGCGCGTCGCCGAGCAGCGCGCGCGCCAACAGACCGGCCAGACCGAGCATGCCCAGCGTCAGTCCAAACGCAAACGCCAGGCCGACAAACGACCGCTGTTGCCGGGTGTCCTTCAGGGCCCAGAGTTTGTTGCCCAGGTGGGGTAGCAGGCCGAGCGGGATGTGGGCAATCAGGATTGCAAACACCGACCACCAGGAGTGAAAGAGCGGGGTGTCGGTGTTGAACAGGCCGACCAGATCGGCGTCCTGTACGCTCAGATTATCCACCAGCCCCAGCACGCCCCCGCGACCCGCGTCCAAGCCGAAACCGGCCGCGAACAGGCCGACCACCACCGCCGCGACCAGCAGCATCATGCAGCCCTGGACCCCGTCGGTCATAATGTCGGCGTGAGCCCCGCCCAGCACCACGTAGATCAACAAGACCGCCGCGGTGATGCCCAGGGCCCAGACTGGAGACAAACCCAGCAGAATCTCGAACATGACCAGCCCGGACACGAGTTGCCCGGCCAGATAAAAGCACAACAGCAGCGAAAATACGGAGACCAGGACGCGAATGCCGTCAGACTGGTAGCGGTCGCCGAGGTACTCGGGGATGGAGCGGTTGCCGAAGCGATGTCCGGAGGCGGTGATCAGGCGCATGGCGATCAGTACGCCCAGATAGACGCCGCTTGGATACAGGAACGCGCCCCAGACGGTCGGCAAGCCCCACTCGTAGCTGAGACCCGGGCCGCCCATGAATGTCGCGCCGCTGGCGGTCGTGGCCGCAAACGCCAGGGCCAGAAACAAGGGCCCATATGACTGGCGTGCGGTGGCAAAATCGTCGGCGTGCTTGACCCGCCGCTGGGCAAAAAGGCCGATGGCCAGCATGCCGCCGATATAGGCGACGAGAAAGAGCCATGACCAGGTGATGAGCGTCATGTGTGGTGAGATCAGGCTGAATGCGAGACGGGGAGGAAGTTGATCTCTACTCGATAGCCGACCGCCTGTGCGTACGCCTCGATTGTTGTCAGCGTTGGTGAGACCGGTGAATTTACGTTTTCTAAGCGGGAAATAGCGCTCTTGCTGGTATGGAGCCGCTCGGCCAATTCTTCCTGGGTCAGGCCCGCTGCTTTGCGCAGGACGATCAGCTTTCTGCGAAGGGCATAGGCGGCGGAGAGTGCCTCATATTCTGCTCTGACTTCTGGATCGTTCAGCGCCTTTTTCTTGAAGCTGACCAACGTTGGACGGGTCATTTTTTGATCTCCTGCGTTCTCGGCAGGTTATCATATGTGATAACCTGAGCAAGGATGTAACGATTGTCCGAAACCCCCGCATCAGGAAGACTTACAACTTCCCCCTGATACAGGGCAGAAGGTCGGCAGAGGCGGGTTTCAAACCCGCCCCTACCTCTCTGCTCGACACTGCGAATACAATGCTTGCTCGGCGTGAGCTGAGAGTGAGCACGCGAGCGGAAGCAAGCATTTTTCAGGGAAAATGGCAGGCTGACAGGGCAGCCCCGTCTTGGGGCTATTCTCGCAACGCCTCAACAATACGGGTGAGCCTGGGTAGCTCTTCATCGCTGGCCTCATTGACCAGGCGTCCCAGCTTTTGGCGGAGTTCGGCGGGAGAACATCCTTCCTCCCGTCGATACTGAAACAATTCGGATAGCGGAACCTCCAGACCCGCGGAAAGGCGCTCAAGCAGAGCGAGCGTCGGATTCGCCTCCCCCCGCTCAATGACGGCCAGGTAGTTGGTGTTGACATCGATGATTTCTGCCAGCCGTTCTTGCGTATGTCCCTGTGATCTTCGCAGGCTCTTGATCCGTTTTCCTAACAGCTCTCGGTCGTTCATACCCGCCTCATGGGTAGTGTCTCATTTTGGAAAAGGCTGACCGGTCAAAATGGGACAGACTCCCGCCGCCCTCTCCTCAGGCATCAGGTCCTCCTCCTCTCCTCTTCGGCCACGAGCGTAGACGAAAGGCGCCACAGAAAGCGCTGCCCAGATGGGCAGACACGGCCAGGAAAAAGTCCGATTTGATCCGTTTTCCTGACAGCTCTCGGTCATTCATCCCCGCCTCCTGGCTCAAGACCAGACCAGTATGGACAGACCAATATGTTGGGCGAAGAGTCTGACAGAGATAGTTTATTGACAAATTATCTCTGTCAGTGGTAATAAACCGTCTGTCAGACGTAATTCATAAGAAAACTATGTCTGACAGAGGTTGTCGGAGAGGCCCAAGCAGAGAAATCCACAGCGAGTCAAGGAGAAGGAGGAAAGAAAGAATGCAAGCAATAAGACAGGCGAGCGAAAGGAAAAGCGCGCTCTGGAACAGAGTGCTGGGCAGACAAGCAGATATGAATACACCTCGTTATCCGCTCTGGTTGAGCCTAGCTCTTGGGCTCCTCCTTGTCGAAACAGGACTCAGCACACCACGCGCAGAGGCCCATGTCTTGCCCCTGCCGACCTGCAGCGACTTGCCGACCGATATTGCCGCGAGTGCCACCGCTGCCTTGGTTGCGAGCAGTGTTGCGGACTACGACACGACACCCGTAACCTTCACACCGGAGGTCGACCCGGCGGCCGACGATGCAGCCACCACGAAACTGTTTTATGGCAAAATCACCGTGCCCATCCTCACCGCCGGCGATCTGACGATTGCACCGCCAGATACTCCAGATGCCGACGCCAACCCCGCCAATGCGGTCCTCTGCAGGCGTGACCGCTCGTCAGCGCTAGCCACCGCGCAGGAAACGTATGACGAGGCCCATCGCCGCCTGGAAGAGATCGCGGCCTACGCCGTTGAGCTCGCTGAGTGGGTACGCGGGTTTCGCTTAGCCACGACGGATACCACCAATCCCCCCACAGCAACCCGGATGCGGGAATATCTGACATTCGCAGCCACGTATCTGGGGGAGCTGGAAGCCAATTGGTTGGCGGCGGTCGACGAGACCCCGACCAGCCCCGCCTATACGGGTCTCAGAACAGCGCTCACACCGATCCGCACCGCGCTTGATGGGACCGAGGCACTCACAGCGGGAACGTCGGGCAATGTCGTGCCGTTGCTGCAAACAGCAGAGGATGCGCTCCGGGCGGCTGACACGGCATTAACCGCCCTTGCCATTACGGAGGACGCGCACGAACTCTTCTCCTTAACCGCCAACATTGAGTCCGGCACGAAAGAATACATTGTCGTCATGGCAGCCAACGCCGACTTTGCCACCAACGTCTCGGCGGTAAACGTCACCTTTCGGGGAGTGATGGCGGGGGATGTCGACAGCGTCAACCACGTCTCTCTCTGGCCGGGTGGGGGCACCGAGACCGCAGACTTTGACACCCTCACGACCAATGTGCCCGGTCTCCTCATGGCCACAACGTCCGGCCGGAGCGCCACAGGGGAACTGCGCGATGGAACCGGCATTGTCGGGGTCAATACCGGAACGGGGAATGTCGCAATCACCGCGCCGCTCAACATCGATGTGGCCCATACGTTCACGGTCACGGCGACCGGGGGCGACGAGGCAGGGCAAGTCGCCCTCATGCTGACGTTTCGGCCTGCCACCGCATGGTCCGACCTCACGGTGGCCCGTGAAGAAACGCTGACTATGGGGCAATCCGACTACTACTTCTTCACCGCCACACGCAGCATTCTCACCCTGACCGCGTCGCGTCCCGCCGACGAGAGACCCACCGCGGATACGCAGGGCTGGCTGTATTCCAAACGCGGACGCATTGGCATGAATGCCAACACCGCGAGCGGAGATTTTGAGATCGTGGCGCCTGTGCTGGACGGGGACTACATTCTGCGGGTGGCGGGCGACACGTCGCAGACGGCGGGACGCTACGATC
>WTHE01000673.1 GCA_011523315.1 Candidatus Binatota bacterium | reverse complement strand
CCAGTGTCGCGTTATCGGCAGTACGGGGATTGTGTGGGGCCACATGTCGCTGGCGGTCAAGCCCAAGGATGGCCCGCTGAGCGCAACGTTTGCGCGCTTTACCTTTATTTTTGCCAAGACTGACGGGAAGTGGCAGGAGGTGGCCATTCACGCCTCGCAGCTCCCGTCCGGCAGCTAACGCTTGTGGGCGGAAAAGAGGAAACGTGTCGTCCTCTGGCATGAGAATGCTGGACACATTTCCTCTTCAGGTCGCCAGTAGCCATACTCGGCTGAGACCGCGCCATGGATGAGCAGGCGACAGATCGTGGAGGAGCAGGCGGCGCTGAGCGTGTGTTCTACGGCTGGTTCATTATCGCCGTCCTGTTTTTCGTGTCGATCATCGACGGCGGCTTCACCTACACCTTTTCGACCTTTCTCAAGCCACTGACCGAGGAGTTTGGCTGGTCGCGGGCGGAAACCGCCACCGCCTTCTCGCTGTACCTGCTGATCGGCGGGCTGGTACTGCCCGGCTGGGGCTGGCTGGTCGATCATATCGGGGCCAGACGCGTCTTTCTGCTGAGCGCGGTGATCGACGGCGTGGCCCTGCTGTTCCTCAGCGCGGTCGAGAGTCTGAGCAGCTATTACGGCTGGTATCTGCTTTTGGGCGTCGGCCTGGCCGGCATCGGTCCCATGCCGGTCGGCAAGGTCGTGACCCAGTGGTTTGTGGCCAAACGGGGACTGGCCATGGGCATTGCCCTGGTCGGCGCCAGCGGCGGAGGGCTGGTCCTGGTGCCGTTGTGCGGATTTCTGATCGCCGAGTTCAGCTGGCGGGTGGCCTACCAGGCCCTGGCCGTTCTGTCGCTCGGCCTGATGTTTCCGCTCATCTGGTTCTTTGTGGTCAACACCCCAGAGGAAAAGGGCTTGCGGGCGCTGGGTCAGAACGGCTCGGCCGGCCCTATCGAGCCGGACAACACGCCGGACGCGCCGGCGACCAGAGACTGGACGCTCAAAGAGGCCCTGTTCACCTCGACCTTCTGGCTGTTGGGCGTGGCCTTCTGCCTGGGCCTGATGGCGGCCGGGGCGGTCTACACCCACCAAGTCGCGTTTCTGCAAGACATCGGCCAGTCGCTTGAGTTGGCCGCGACGCTTACCGGCGTCAGCCTGGGCATGAGCATGGTCGGGCGTTTTGCGGCCGGCTGGGTCAGCGAGCACTTTCCGCGTCCGCACTATATCCTGGCGGGGTGTCTGCTGATGCAGGCGGTCGGGACCGGCTTTCTGATGTATCTCGACCTCTTGGGGGCCTGGAGTCTGGCCCTGTTCATTCCCCTGTTCGGTCTGGGCCATGGCGGCATGATCGTGCTGTGGCCGCTGACCGTCGGCCATGATTTCGGTCGGCAGGCGTTCGGGACCATCGCCGGGGTGCTGGGGACGATCGGCCTCAGCATCGGAGGCGCCTCCGGGCCGATCATCGCCGGCGCGATTTTTGACGCCCTGGGAAGCTACGACTGGGCGTTTGTGGGCTGCATCGGGCTGTTCATAGTCGGGGCCGGGGCGGCGCTGACGGCGCCGGAGCTGCGGGCCGACCGCCCGGCGTTCGTGCCCGGTCTGGAGCCCGAGCCCTAGCGCAATTCACGATTCCGTAGAGCCGGCCGGTCCCTGGATGCCGGACATGAGCAGATCCAGCCCACGTCCCGCGCACAGCCTATACACTGAAGAATGCAGCCATGCCATTCGCTCATTCCGCGTCCAAGACAGCAGCGACCGCCACTCTGAACCCCGCAAGCAGTCTGGAGGTCGCTTCCATCCCTCGCGAAAAAACGCCGTGTTCCCCATAGCTCCCACCTTGGAGACACAGGACGCTGATCCGCTCGGCTGCCGGGTCAACGATCCAGTATTCAGGGATTCCTGCTGCGGCGTATTCCTGGCGTTTGTCTACCAGATCCCGTTGCGGGTCGTCGGGACTGACCACTTCCAAGACAAGGTCAGCTCCTGTCCAGAACTGATTGCCGCGACGCTTATCCTTGGCCGATAGCAACACCAGCAGATCCGGTTCGCGATACCGACCTGTACGCAGACGCAGACGGAGGGGAGCAACGAGGACGATACCGTCGGTCCGCGTCGCAAGAAACGCATACAGAGTACGATAGAGAAACAGGACGATCCGCTGATGTTCGTCCGTCGGCATCGGCACGACCTCGATGTGTCCGTCTCTGAATTCCAGCAGACGCCGGGTGTGATCGGTGAGCCTCAGATAGTCGTCCTCGCTCCACTCAGCCTGCATCGGAAACCGAGAGTCTCCTTCCCATGTGGGCGCGGTTCGCTCATCCGGTGCCGGTGGCGTTGAGCTGATTTTTGTCGGCATTCTCCTCGCTTCCCTTCAGGATTTTTCCAATATGGTCCATCCGGCTCAGATTCTTACCGGAGCAGTCCGGGCGGTGCGGCCGCAGGGAAGGAGCGACCCATGGGATCGCCCGGCCTGCTTACTCCAGATCGACCTGCAAGGCGTTCAGATTCCGCGCCATCATGTTCCAGAAGGCGGTGGCCGCAGTCAGATCCAGGACGTTGTCCTGCCCGATGAGATCCCGGACCTGCTGAAACAGGCCGTCATCGACCTGACCCTTCTGGGTCAGCTCCTCGGCGTAGCGGATGATCAGCTTGTCGTCGTCGCTGAACAGCTCGCTCGTCTGGTACGAGGCGATATTGTCGATCTGCTCGCGTGAAATGCCGGTACGCTCGGCGATGTCGATATGCCGCACAAACCCGTACTTGCAGTTCAGCCGGTCCATCAGCGTCAGCACGGCCAGCTCGCGCAGCCGGGGGTCCAGGGCCGACTCGTTCATGAAGTAGTTGGCCAGCGGAAAGACGCGCCTGGCCAGCTTGGGGCTGTTGGACAGCGCCTTGACGACGTTGGGCACCTGGGGGATGCCGAACTGCTGCTCGAACGAGGCGTACAACTCCTTGGTTTCGTCACTTGCGGTGTCTTTTTCCACATACGGAATACGGGCCATGGGTCTGTTCTCCTTTCGGCGGTGTTGGGTGTCTAGGCTCCGCTGATCAGCTCAAGAATCGTCCCGTCGGGATCTTTGAAGCACACAAAACTGGCCTGCCCGTCTCCCGGACCGTCGATGGTCGTCAGCGGAGCCACGAACTCGACGTCGAGCTTTTGCAGCTCGGCGTAGGCTTTCTCGATATCGCTGACGGCAAAGGCGATGCGGCAGATGCCGACGTTGTTCAGGCTGGCGTAGGGCTGGCCCTGGGTCGGCGGGTCGAGGAACTGCACCAGGTCGAGCACCGGAGCGTTGGGATCATCGCCGATGCGCATGAACACGCCGCGTATCTTGCTGGCCTCGACACCCAGCCCCTCGCCGATGCGCGGGTCGTCACCGGTAAAGTCGTTGACCTTGTGGAAACCGATCTGCTCGTAGAAGCGGATTGAGCGCTCCATGTCCCGTACGCAGATGTTGACGTGAAAGATACGGTCGAGCATGGCTCTTCCTCCTTTGTGTGTTACAGGCCGTACACCTCGGTGACGTTCTGGCCAATGACCTTTTGGCGGGTCGAGTCGGGCATGGGCTCGACCAACTCCTTGAGTTCGTCCATGTAGTTGCCCGGATGATCCAGGTGGGGAAAGTCCGAGGCCCAGAAGAATTTGTCCGCCCCGACAAAATCGACCACATGGCCGAAGGCCTTTTCGTCCGGGTCGCCCGACACCCAGCACTGCCGATGAAAATAATGGCTCGGCTTCTCTTTGAGCGGTACCGACTCGCCCAGCGGGCTGTCATACACGGCGTCCATGCGGTTGAGCAGATAGCCGGCCCAGCCCGCCCCGGACTCCAGCACGACGACTTTGACCTTGGGGAACTTGTCGAACAGGCCGTACTGGAACAGGGCCGTAAACGCTTGCAGGGGACCCTGCCCGCCGTGGACATTGAAGTGCCACAGCGCCCACTTCTGCATATCGCGGAAGCGCTGGTGAACCCGTTTGGCCGGCGGCTCGCCGCTGGGATGAATGCCGACCGGCACGTCCAGCTCCTGAGC
>WTHE01000476.1:2487-4023 GCA_011523315.1 Candidatus Binatota bacterium | reverse complement strand
TCGACGGCCATACCCATATGGACGCCCAGGTCTTCTGGGACCCGCTCGGCACCTGTTCGTGCTGGCACGGCATCACCAGCGTGGTCATGGGCAACTGCGGCTTCTCGCTCGCCCCGTGCGCGGAAAAGGACAAGCTGATGGTCATGCGCAACCTGGAGCGAGCCGAGGACATCGCGCCCCAGGCCATGGAAGCCGGCATCCGCTGGAGTTGGACGACCTTCCCGGAATATCTGGACGCGGTCGAGCGTCTGCCCAAGGGTATCAACTACGCGGCCTATATCGGTCACTCGGCCCTGCGCACCCACGTCATGGGCGAGCGCGCCTTCAGCCAGGAATCCAGCCCGGACGACCTGGCGGCCATGAAGCACGAGGTGCGCAGCGCCATCCAGGCCGGGGCGATCGGCTTTACCACCTCACGGACCAAAAATCATCAGACGCCCGACAACCAGCCGGTGGCCAGCCGCCTGGCGAACTGGGACGAGGTGCGTCAACTCGTCGGCGTACTGGGTGAGCAGAACGCCGGGGTGTTCGAGATCGCCAATGAGGACGCCCGGTTCGACCCCGACCGGGTTGATGAGTACATGGGACGGCTCAAGGCCCTGGCCGTCGATACCGGCGTGCCGGTTACCTTCGGCATGTTCAGCAGCCGGCAGGCGCCCAATATGTGGCAGCCCTTCTTCCGGCTGGCCGATGACACGGCGGCAGCCGGCGGACGGATGTTCATTCAGGTCCACAGCCGGCCCCTGAGTGTGATCCTGTCGTTTGAGACGACCACGCCGTTTGACAAGCTGCCGGTGTGGTCCGATTTCCGCAAACTGCCGCTGGCCGAGCAGGAAGCCGGACTGCGCGACCCGGAGCTGCGCGGCCGACTGGTCGCCGCCGTTCGTCAGGCGCCGAAGCGGAGCAATCAGGGTATCGGGGCTGAAGCTCGGGCGGCGAATTTCAAGTGGTTGTTTGTCATGGACGCGGCAACCCCGCCCTACCGCTCGGTGGCCGAGATTGCCGACGAACGCGGCCAGGACCCGCTTGAGACTTTTCTCGATCTGGCTCTGGAAAAACATCTGCAACGCTTTTTCTTGCAGCCGCTGGTCAATCACAACCAGGACCACGTGCTGGAGATGATGCGCCATCCCCGCTCGGTCGTCACCTTCTCGGACTCCGGGGCTCACGTGTCGCAGATCATGGACTCCTCGCTCCAGACCCACGTGCTGAGCCACTGGGTCCGCGACAAACAGGCGCTGAGCCTGGAAGAGGCCGTGCACCAGCTGAGCTTCGTGCCGGCCTCGCAGTGGGGTTTGACCGGACGCGGCCTGCTGCGGGAGGGCTGGCAGGCCGATGTGGTGATTTTTGATCCCGCAACGGTCGGCCCCCGGCTCCCCCAGGTCACCCACGATCTGCCGGCCGGGGCGCGACGCCTGAAGCAGAAAGCCGACGGTTTTCTGGCCAGCATCGTCAACGGTCAGGTGGTGCTGCGCGACGGCGAACACACCGGCGCCCTGCCCGGCCAGCTGCTGCGCGGTCCGGCCGCCCGGCGCT
>WTHE01000476.1:0-2387 GCA_011523315.1 Candidatus Binatota bacterium | reverse complement strand
GAACACACCGGCGCCCTGCCCGGCCAGCTGCTGCGCGGTCCGGCCGCCCGGCGCTGAGTGCAGCCATGACGGGCGGGCGTCCCTGCCCGCCCGTACAGCCTCCGATTCCCAATCGCGCCATGCAGCGCTCCGTCAGCATCGCCTTCCAGACCGACAAGCCCATTACCGCCTACGGGCCGCTGGCCAAAACCGTTGAGGACTTCGGTTTCGGCGGGGTGAGCGTGTACAACGACATGCTCTACCAACCCGCCTGGCTGCCCCTGCTGGAAATCGCCCGACACACCGCCCGCGTCCGTATCGGCCCCGCAGCGATCAACCCGTTTACCTGTCACCCCATCAACATTGCCGGCAACATCGCCCTGCTTGACGAGGCCTCACACGGCCGCGCCTACCTGGGCTTGGCGCGTGGAGCCTGGCTGGACTTTGTCGGCGTATCCCCCCAGCGGCCGGTGACCGCCCTGCGGGAAGCCTTCGGCTGCATTCGTCACCTGCTGACCCAATCGTCCGATCCCTACGTCGGACAGGTGTTTTCCCTGGCCGGTGGCGAGGCTCTACGGTGGCAGATCGCGCGGCCCGATGTGCCCTTTTTGTTGGGGACGTGGGGCGAGCAGACCCTGACGGCCTGCGCCACACACATCACCGAGGTCAAACTCGGCGGAACGGCCAATCCGGCGGCGGTGTCTCAGATGCGGGGCGTCCTGGAGAGCAGCGCAACTCAAAGCCGGCTGGGCGTGGACGCCATCGGCCTCGTTGTCGGAGCGGTGACGGTGGTGGATACGGACGGCAAAGCGGCCCGCGATCTGGCGCGCCGGGAGGCCGCGCTGTATCTGCCGGTTATCGCCGAGCTGGACCGCAGCCTGGATATTGAGCCGGAGCTGATGGCCCGCATCAGAGCGGCCAGCGATGTCTACGATTTCAAACGGGCCGGGAGCTATATCTCCGATGACTTGCTGCGACGGGTGGCGTTTGCCGGAACGCCCGAGCAGGTGGCGGACCAGGCTGCGGCTCTGTTCGAGGCGGAAGCGCAGCGAGTCGAGTTCGGCACGCCCCACGGCCTCACCACCGCAGAGGGTCTGCGCTTATTGGGCGAGCGAGTGCTGCCGGCGCTGCCCAAGTGCGTCGATCAAAGCTGAACGCATTTACAGAAAGCATCAGACTCATTATATCTTGAGTCGAAATGAGAACTTATGGCCGCGAGCAATGAAAAGATAAAGGCTTCCCGCAGATCGACGCCGCTATGGGTAATTTCATTATTCGTGTCGCTCTCAGAAGCAACGCTCGGTGTAGCTGTGACTCAGACGGCCGGAGCCATTCAGGTAACGCTCACAATCTTTGTTGTTTTGTTTCCTGTTTTGATCGCGGCTGGATTCTTCGCTGTCCTCTGGTGGAAGCCGTACGCTTTCTATCCACCGAGTGAATATGGGGGACATGTGAATGTAGAACAGTATATTCAAGCCATAAGAGGCATAGCTGGTCCAATCGTTAAAGAAACGAAGGACGTGCAGGATGAAGGTTTAGAGACTTTTGGCAATCCTGATCGCCTCACCCTTTTGTTCAAAGTGAAAAGCTCTACATGGATCCGAAGTACAAAGGCGATGCAAGCATATGGAGGTTGCGTCGTCCAATTTTCGACGAAGTCTCTCATGCCAGACGGCTCATGGAATATTGCCGAAGCCGCCACATACGTGCCAGGCGTTAGAATTCAAAACGAACCTGAAGGCGAAGGCAAATTTTTAGCGCCACTAAACAATGATACACGATAAGCAAACGGTATTCATATCCTACTCTTGGTCTGACGCAGCCTTCGCCCAACGTGTCCGAAGCATGGTGCAGGCCGCTGGCTTTCGGCCTTGGATAGATTTTGAAAGACTTGATTTAGAACAGCCTCTCGAACCACAATTGAGCCGAGCGATTTCATCTACTGATTGGATTGTTTTTTTAGATTCGCCTCGCGCAAGGTCATCTCGGTGGGTGCAATTAGAACTAGAGCTAGCAAACCAGATGAGAAAGCCGATAGTATTGCTTCCGATAAGACACGATTCAATTGCTCGCTTCACCTCCGCAGAATCGCCGTTCCGTCACAACCTGGATAAACATGCAGCGCTCTGTGTTCTTTGCTCGAAACTCCAATCAGCTTCCGATGAAATCGAAGCCAATGAACACGCCTCACTTTACAATCGTCGCCCACGAATGAGGCTCTGACGCTTGGCGCGAATGGCGTCACGAGAGAACCGTGTCTAGGGATCAGAGCTTTACTCTTGAGTGAACAGAATATCTCCCAAAAGACAGAGAGCGAGATCAGATGTACGATAAGGCAGGCGGGGCGCAAAGCATTTATTCGTCCGTCACGCAGCCCTCGGAGGCGTCTTTCACGCTCTTGATATACT
>WTHE01000403.1 GCA_011523315.1 Candidatus Binatota bacterium | reverse complement strand
GTCGAGTAGCGGCCGCATGACCGCCATGTACTCGCGCATGTGACTGAGGTGGCGGGTGTAGGCCAAGCCATACATGTCTTCAATGACGAACTTATGCGACAGGCCGATGCCCAGGGTGAAGCGCCCCTTGCTGGCCGCCTGGGTGGTCAGCGCCTGCTGGGCCATGGCCACCGGGTGGCGCGGGTAGGTGGGCACCACGGCCGTGCCCAGTTCGATCCGGCTCGTCTCGCGTCCGACCAGCCCCAACAGGCCGATCGCGTCGTGGGCAAACGCGTGGGCCAGCCAGGCCGAGTGCAGGCCGGCCGCCTCGGCCCGTTGCGCCCGTTGGATGACCTCGTCCATAGGCGGGCTCTCTCCGGCTCCTTCACCGATCATCATACCGATACGCATGCTGTGTTCCTCCTTAGTCTGTGGGTAACCGTGTTGGTGTATACCAGCAATGATGCTACAAAGCAGCCTCGGCGCCGCATGGCGCTGAAATACAGCAACGGATGGGTAGCGGCACCATGAACGAAATTGATTTCAGCGGCAAGACGGTTCTGGTCATCGGTGGTTCGAGCGGGATTGGCAACGGCATTGCCCGCCAGTTCCGAGACCACGGAGCCGAGGTGTATGTGTGCGGCACCCGGGCGTCTGCCGAGGACTATACGGCCGAAGACGTTTCAGACTTGAGCGGGCTGCACTACTTTCAGCTGGACGTGTCGCACGACGACAATGTGCAGGCCTTCCAGCCGCCTTTCGATAAGCTCGATGTGCTCGTCGCCTCGCAGGGTACGGTCATGTACAAACAGGCCGAGTTTCAGATGCCGAACTTCCGCAAGGTCCTCGACGTGAACCTGATGAGCGTCATGAACTGCTGCATGAAGTTCCACCCCATGTTGAAGGAGACCAAGGGTAGCGTGGTCATCCTGGGCTCGGGAGCGAGCTTTTTTGCCGTCTTTGGCAATCCCGCCTACAGCGCCAGCAAGGGCGCGCTACGGACCCTGACCATGACCCTGGGCGAGGCCTGGGCGCGCGACGGCATTCGGGTCAACGGCATCGCGCCGGGCCTGATCGTCACCAAGATTACCAAGGTGACCTGGGATCATCCGCGTCGCTACGAAGACTCCCTGAACGAGATCCCGCTGCGACGCTGGGGCACCCCGGAAGAGATGGGCGGGATCGCCCTGTTTCTGGCCTCGCCGCTGGCCTCGTACATGACCGGTCAGATGCTGCTGGTCGACGGCGGCATGGGTCTGTCGTAGGCAGGCTGAGAGCTGGACTGTAATCGCATTTTGCCATTCGATTCGTCTTCATTTTCCGAAATTGATTTTATAATCTATTGAAAAATAATACTTTAAGAATGTGAAATCGGAATTGTCTGTACCCAGAGCCCGCAACATCATTGACAGGCTTGCTGCCGCTGGCCGGCATCATTTCACCACAGCGGAGCTTCAGTCCGCCCTCGGTGTGTCTGCCGCCGCTACGAGACTCGCGCTGGGTCGGCTGGCAAAGAAAGGGTACGTGGCAAGCCCTGCCCGCAGCTTCTACGTTATCGTACCGCCCGAGTACAGGCGTCTCGGCTGCCTCCCGGCCGATCAGTTCGTTCCGGCGCTTCTGGAGCATCTGGGGCTCGCCTATTATGCTGCACTCCTGTCCGCCGCCCAGTACCACGGCGCGGCCCATCACCGTCCGCAAGAATTCCAGGTCGCCCTGGCCAAGAACCGTCGGCCGATATCTTGCGGTGCTGTGAGGGTGCGCTTCCTCGCTCGTCGGCGCATCGCCGACGTACCGGTCCAGAGTTTCAATACTCCGCGCGGCACACTCCTGGTCTCGACCGTTGAGGCGACTGCGGTCGATCTTGTCGGCTATGGGCACCACGCCGGAGGGCTGGACCACGTGGCGACCGTTCTTTCCGAACTCGCCGAGCAGATTGATCCGCAGCGGCTGGTAGCAGCAGCCCGGACTGCGCCTGTCCCTTGGGCGCAACGGCTCGGCTACCTCCTTGAGCGTGTCGGTGCCGCGGACAAGACGGTGCCCCTGAAGGCTTATGTGCGGCAGAACGCTCGGGATATCGCGCCGCTCTTGCCAGTCGCTCCCCACGATATCGCGCTCCGCGCCAATGACTGGCGGCTACGCATAAACACCGAGGTCGAGACGGAAGTATGATCCCGCACGATTACATCACTGCGTGGCGAGTGCGGGCACCCTGGATACAGGATTTTCAGGTCGAGCAAGACCTGATTATCAGTCGGGCGCTGGTTGAGCTATTCTCACATTCGCTCTTGGCTGAAGGGCTTGCGTTCCGTGGCGGCACGGCGCTCTACAAGCTCTACCTGAAGCCCGCCGCTCGTTATTCCGAAGACATTGACCTCGTGCAAGTCAGGTCCGAGCCTGCCGGACTGATGATGGATGCCGTGCGTGAGATTCTCGATCCCTGGCTTGGCAGGCCCCAATGGAGACAAACTGAAGGGCGCGTCACCTTTGTGTATCGGTTCGATTCCGAGGATACGCCAGCCATACGCCTCCGTCTGAAAGTTGAGATCAATTCCCGCGAGCACTTCTCTGTCTTCGGATTCAACAGGATTCCGTTATCGGTGAACTCGCGCTGGTTCGCCGGTACCTCCGATATCGTTACCTATAGGCTGGAGGAACTGCTCGGCACCAAGCTACGCGCCCTCTAGCAGCACAAGAAGGGCCGAGACCTCTTTGACTTGGCCACCGCACTGAGAAATGCAACGGTTAATCCTGAGCGCATCGTAGCAGCCTTCACCGAATATATAGACCGGGACGGTTACCATGTGACCCGCGCCTTGCAGCCGCCGGTATTGTTCCATCGACATCACAACGCCGACTGGCCTGCCTTTTTTTGTCACGCAGACGGGCGTGCTCTGGGCGGTATCCAGCAAGTGACCGAACCGATTTTTGGCTTCTCTGGCAGCGATTTCTTTCATGAATCTATAATAGCTGTAGTAGCTCTTTGTTCAAAAAGAGCACGCCAAGCAGGGCGTTGTCGAGCGCGGAGCTTCAGGATCTGAGTAGCTTCGAGACCGGCTCGATTAGCCCGAGCGCTACGAGCAGTCCGACCAGCACCAACACGATATTAAGGGTAAACCGCAGCCCGTCGAACTTGGCTTCCAAGCCGCTGAACTTTTCCTCTAAAATCGTATTTATATCCAGCTTCCGGCCAGTCGCTGGCCGCGCCGCCAGGCCCAAGGCGGCACCAGTACAACCGTCGGCTGCTACTCATCGTTTCGGAGAGCAGAAGACAGTCGCTAGGGTATAATCCGCCAAGTGACATGGCCACGAGAAGGACTGTTAGTACAGGCTTCTACTGCTGTGCCTGTAGTCGCCGAGGTGAAGGTGGCTCGATACGTACAAGAAATACCGCCGTCACTCGTCACCGCGACTTCGGCGGTGTTGGGACCCGTCTTGCGGTAGCTATACGTCCCGGACGCTGAATTGACAAAGGTAACAGAGTAACGCCCGGCAGATGGAAAATCGTAATATGGATTATTGAAATAATCCGTGGGGTTGTCTGAGTTGATTATCCGCTTACCGACGATAAAACGCTCAAAGGCTGTTTGGTTTGCCGGAGCGATGTCGGGTTCCCCCCCCCGTCACCCTCAGCCGGAAGGTCAGTGAGGCCGTCGCCCCATTCGCGTCCGTCACCGTGTAGGTGTAGAGCGTCGACGCCAGGGTCGTGGTTGGCGTGCCGGTCAGCCGCCGCGTGCGCGCATTAAACTGCAACCCCGCCGGCAGTGCCGGGCTCAGCCGGTAGGTCAGCGTGCCCGTGCCGCCCGTGGCCGCCGGTAGCGTCAGAGCGGAAATGGTCGTATCTTGCGTGTACTGCTGATCCGCGATCGACGCCCCCCCAAAGGTGGGCGGGAGTGTACCACCCTCGACCAGTTCCAGGTGTTGGGTGCTCTCATTCCAGACGAAGCGGGCCGTCTCGCCAGGGGAGGGGAAATCTGGCATGGTGCACTCACCCTGCGCCCCCACTACAAACTCCTCCCCGAAGGTCGCCACGGTGAACGTACTCCGGGCAA
>WTHE01000676.1 GCA_011523315.1 Candidatus Binatota bacterium | reverse complement strand
AAACGGCTTCTTCTCCCAGCCCTGCTCATACGGCGTCCAGAAGCTGGGAGCGACGCTGAGGCGCTGAAACTTCCACTCGCCGTCCACCCGCACGTAGGCTTCGGTATACGTCGCCGCCCCCCACACCGCCTGGTTGTTCTTGGCATAGCTACAGGCCTGGAACAGGTACCAGTGGCCGGTGGCCGTATCGCCATCTACTGCGATGCGCGGGTTCATGACATAGTGGAGGGCAAACGGCAGCTGTTTTGGGGCGCCGGTGAAAAACTTCCGAATCGCCGCCTGTCCCTCGCACGTGCCGAACGTCTCCCCGCCGTCCCACACCCCGTCTTCGACAAACAGGCCGGCGATACCGTCCGGGTTATAGCCGTCGTCACAAAAAGCGCAGTAGCGGGCTTTGAGACGTTTGATGGCTTCGATATCCTCAAGGACTTGCAGCCGTTGGGCGAGTGCTTCGATGTTCATGATCTCCTTAGTGGCCCAGGCCCGGCGGCTTGTCAAGCCGGCGCCGGCTCGACTCGTTCCACTGCCCGGCTTATGCTACAGTCCGCCCGAGCAAAGGAGGAAGGATGGCACATAAGATTTCGGTTGGTATTGATTGGCAGGGCAGTATTGACTACGCCGCGATTGTTGAACGGGTGAAAATTGCCGACGCGGCCGGCGTTCACTCGGTCTGGATTCCCGAGGCGTGGGGCCGAGACGCCTTTACCATCCTGTCGGTCCTGGCCTACGAAACCACCCACATTCAGCTCGGCACCGGGATTGTGAACAGCTACTCCCGCACCCCGGCCGCCCTGGCCCAGCATTTTGCGACCCTGGACGAGCTGTCCGGCGGGCGGATGATTATTGGTCTGGGGACCAGCGGGGCGCAGGTGATCGAGCACTTCCACGGCGTGCCGTTCGAGCCCCCGCGCACCCGGCTCAAGGAGTACATCGAGATCATCAACACCCTGATGAAGGGCGACAAGCTCAACTACCAGGGCAAACTGTTCAATCTCCAGCGTGGCTTTACCCTGCGCTTTCAGCCAGTGCGGGATCAGATTCCGATCTATCTGGCGACGCTGAACGCCAAGAGCCTCAAGCTGACCGCCGAGCTGGCCGACGGCTGGTTGCCGATCTGGCTGCCGATGAAACAGCTCAAGGCCGAAATCGACGCTGTGCGCAGCATGAGTGTGGCTGCCGGCCGGCCCGCCGACGCCGTCTCGGTCCGGGCGCCGAGCGCGGTGGCCGTCACCCCGCATGTCGCCCGCGCGCGCGCCGTCCACGCCGGCACCGCAGCCTTCTATATTGGTCGGATGGGGGTCTACTACGCCGCCCAGCTGACCCGGCTCGGCCATGGCCAGACCGTCGAGCAGGTCAAGCGCGCCTGGCAGAACGGGTCGCGGGCCGCAGCCGAAGCGGTCACCACCGAGCTGGTCGATGAAACCTTTTGCGCCGGTCCGGTCGAGGCGTGTCTCGACCGCATGCAGGAGCAGGAAGCCTGCGGGGTTGATGTGCACACGGTCAGCGTTGAGGCGGCGGATAATGCGGAGTACGAGCGGATCCTGACCAAGCTGGTGGACTAGGACGATGCGACGCAGCCTGCCGTCGGGGACTGCCCGGCGCGCAGCGGTCTGGCCTGGAGTGGCGGCCGTCACATTGCTCGCGCCGCGGGTGGCCCAGGCGGCCATGGACGGCGAGACACAGTTCGTTCTGAACAGTCTCTCTTTCCTGATCTGGGGCGGGCTGGTCATGTGGATGTGCGCCGGCTTCACCATGCTCGAAGCCGGCTCGGTACGCACCAAGAATGCGTCGGTCATCTGCCTCAAGAATATCGGCCTGTATTCCATCGCCGGCCTGACCTTCTACCTGGTCGGCTACAACATCATGTATAGCGGCGTTGAGGAGGGCGGCTGGTTCGGCTCGCTTGAGCTGTTCTACGGCACCACCGAGGCGGACAGGGCGCTGCTGGGCGGCGACGAGTCCGCCGCCGTCGCCGTCATGGACAGCGGCTCTGCCACCATGGCCGATTGGTTTTTCCAGATGGTCTTTGTGGGTTCGACGGCCTCGATCGTGTCCGGCACGCTGGCCGAGCGGGTCAAGCTGTGGTCGTTCTTCGCGTTCATTGCAGTGCTGACGGCGATCATCTATCCGACCATCGGCGCCTGGACCTGGGGCGGCGGCTGGCTGGGAGCGCTGGGCTTCAAGGATTTTGCCGGATCGACCGTCGTCCACTCGACCGGCGGCTGGGCGGCGCTGGCCGGCGTGCTCGTGGTCGGGGCGCGCCGGGGCAAGTTCCGCGCCGACGGAAGCGTCCGACCGACGCCGCCCAACAGCGTGCCGAGGGTGACGCTCGGCGTTCTCATCATCTGGCTGGGCTTTCTGGGGTTTAACGGCGGCTCACAGCTCGCCCTCAGCGGGGCGGCCGACGCGATCATGGTCAGCAACATCATCGCCAGCACCAACCTTGCCGCCGCAGCCGGCATGCTGACAGCCCTCAGCCTGTCGCGGCCGATTCTGGGCCGGGTCGATCTGCTCGCCTCCCTCAACGGCGCCATCGGCGGCCTGGTGGCGATCACCGCCGGGCCCGATATCGTGGACCATTACTGGGCGGTTCTCATTGGCGCGATTGGCGGCGGCGTGTGCGTGGTCGGCATGAAGATTCTGGAGCGCCTGAGAATCGACGACGAGGTCGGCGCCATTCCCGCCCATATGGGCGCCGGGGTGTGGGGGACGCTGGCGGCCTGCATCGCGGCCGGGGGCAATCTGTTCGTCCAGCTGACCGGTATCGTGACCATCGGCGTGTTCGTGTTCGGCTCCTCGCTGCTCGTCTGGCGGCTCATCGACAGGGCATTCGGCGCCCGCGTCCCTCAGCAGGTCGAGGAGTCGGGCCAGGATGCGGCCCAGCTCGGCATTGAGGCCTTTCCCGAGTTTCTACCGATGAAGGAAGACTGAGGCGCGTTCCGTTTCGGTCTCCGGCCCAGACTCAGCCGTCGGACTCGTGGCGGGCGGCTTTAAGCGCATCCACGACGTAGCGCTGCTGGACCTCGCTCAGCTCAGGATAGATGGGCAGGGACAGCGCTTCGCGGGCGGCCGCCTCGGCGTGAGGGAAATCGCCCTCCCGATAGCCGAGCGGGGCAAAGCACTCCTGGAGGTGCAGCGGCTGCGGATAATAGACTCCGGTGGCCACCCCGCGTTGCCGCAACAACTCGGCCACCCGGTCGCGCTCGGGCAGCCGAACCGTGAACTGGTGGTAGACATGGCCGGGTGTATCCTGGGGCAGGCTGAGCCAGTCCAGGAGCCCGGCAGCCCGACACAGGCGCCGGTAGCGGTCGGCGTTGGCGCGCCGCTCGGCCGTCCAGGCTGCCACATGCGGCAGCTTCACCCGCAGGACGGCCGCCTGCAGGGCGTCGAGCCGAAAGTTGCCGCCAAGCACGGCGTAGTGGTCTTTGCCGGTAGCGCCGTGGACGCGCAGGCTGCGCAGCCGCTCGGCCAGCCCCTGATCGTTGGTGACGATCATGCCGCCGTCGCCAAAGGCGCCCAGGTTTTTGCTGGGAAAAAACGAAAAACAGCCCATCATCCCGCCCGTGCCCGCAGACCGACCGTGGGGGTCGGTGGCGCCAATCGCCTGAGCGGCGTCCTCGATGATCGGAATGCCGTGCGTTTCTCCCAAGCGCGCCGTCTCCGTCAGATCGACACACCGACCGTAGAGGTGGACCGGGATGATGGCCTTTGTCCTGGCGCTCAGTTTGGCCGGGGCCGCGCTCAGGTCGATATTGAAGGTCTGGGGGTCGATATCGACAAACACCGGTCGGGCGCCGAGCCGGGCAATGATACCGGCGGTGGCGAAAAACGAAAACGGCGTGGTCACCACCTCGTCGCCGGCTCCGACACCGAGCGCCATCAGGCCGGCCAGCAGGGCGTCGGTGCCGGACGACACGCCGACCCCGAAACGGGCGCCGCAAAAGGCCGCGACTTCCGCCTCAAGGCGGCTGACCTCGGGACCGAGGATAAAGTGTTGCGACGCGCACACCCGGTCAATCGCGGCCCGGATATCGG
>WTHE01000131.1 GCA_011523315.1 Candidatus Binatota bacterium | reverse complement strand
CCGGGTGAGGGCGCGAACGGACGGCCTGAAGAGAGCAATCGGCATAATATGCATCGCACGTTTTTCAAAGGGGGAAGCACGAAGCGCAGGGGGATTTCTGCGGCCAGGAGAGCCCTCCTCAAAGACAGCAGTTCAAAATGACGCACTACCCGGCGTTTTGGCCTGGGCGTGCTGCCTGGTCGTGCTGCTGTGGAGCACCCAGGCTGCGGCTCACACCCGCAGCCAGTCGTTCTCGTCCTGGCATATTCAGGACGGACAGGTGCGGGGAACGTTCAGCGTCCGTGCCCTGGAAGCGACCCGGCTCGGGGTGCTGGAAGACACGGTCTTTGATCTGAACGCGCTCCTGATCCGCCACCTCGACTCTCGGCTGACACTGACAGCCGGGGGCGAGCCGTGTCGGACGCTGGCCGGGCCTCGGGCACGCGCAGCCCAGGCCGGCTATATGCGCGTCGAATGGCGCTTTGCGTGCCCAGCCCAGACCCGGCTGTCGATGACCAACACGGCCTTTTTTGAGGTCGCCCCGTCACACCTGCACTACGCTCGGGTA
This sequence comes from Candidatus Binatota bacterium, assembly GCA_011523315.1. Classification (GTDB taxonomy): domain Bacteria; phylum Desulfobacterota; class Binatia; order Bin18; family Bin18; genus JAAXHF01. Next base: position 3,492 of record WTHE01000131.1, on the reverse strand, counting down.
CGCCTGGGCGGTGGGCCGCCGGTCGAGTATCTGTTTACCGACAGTGTCCGCCAGCAGGTGATCGTGGCCGCCGGGCCGCAGCCGGCAGCCCGACGCGGTGCGTCCTTCGGCGCCTACGTCCTGCTCGGCCTTGAGCACATCATGAGCGGTGTCGATCATCTGGCCTTTGTGCTGGCCCTGTTGCTGCTGTGCCGTCGTGTCCGCGAGGTCGTGTTCATGGTCAGCGGCTTCACCCTCGGCCACAGTCTGACGCTCAGTCTGGCCGTGCTGGGCGTAGTTGAGCCGAACGTCCCGGTCATTGAGGCGCTGATCGGGTTCACGATCGCCCTGGTGGCCGCCGAGAACATTGGCATCACGAGCGGAACCGGTCGCCGACTGGGGCTCATCGCCGGCCTGGGGCTTGTCGGCTGCGGGCTGCGGCCCGGCCTGACTGGGCTGGGCCTGCCGGTCCTGAGCAGTCTGGGCCTGGGGCTGTTTGCGGTGTGTTATTTTGCCCTGGCGACCAGCCGCGAGCGGGCGGCCCGCCTGCGGCCGGTCCTGACCCTGGTGTTCGGCTTGATTCATGGCTTTGGCTTTGCCAGTGTCTTACTCGACCTCGGCCTGCCGACCGAGCGACTGGTGGTGGCGCTGTTCGGTTTCAATCTCGGGGTCGAACTCGGCCAGCTCGGGGTGGTCGCCCTGGTGTGGGCGGGCGGACGGCTCCTGGTCCGTGGTGTTGGCGCCACCGACTACCGCCTGGCGACCGATGCCGCGTCGGCCGGGCTGTGTGGGCTGGGTCTGTTCTGGTTTGTGGAGCGCGCGTTCGGCTAAAGGACTGGAGGACTGTATGAGCAGCTTGGGTTTGACCGTGGCCAATACGATTGTAGAGGCCGCCCTGAAGAGGGCTCGGGAGCTGAACACCGCCCCCCTGGCCGTGGCCGTGCTGGATGAGACGGGTCAGCTGAAAGCCTATCAGCGCGAGGACCAGACCAGTCTGCTGCGGACCGATATTGCGGTCGGCAAAGCCTGGGGCGCCCTGGGCCTGGGGCGTTCGTCGCGGGTGCTGGGCAAGGTGGCCGAAGAACGCCCGGCGTTCATTCAGGCGCTGAGCGTGATGGCCGCAGGCAGGCTGGTGCCGGTGCCCGGCGGGGTGCTGATTCGGGCCGAGGATAACGCCATTATCGGAGCGGTCGGCATATCGGGCGACACCTCGGACATTGACGAGACCTGCGCCGTGGCCGGGATCGAGGCTGCGGGCCTGCGGGCCGATACCGGCGCTACCTAGGCCGGCGGAGTATGGAGGTCGGCGATGAAACGCTTTCTGCTGGTGTGTGGTGTGCTGCTTGTGCTCGGAGCCGGATATGTGGCCGGGGCGTATCTGGGTCTGTACGGCCGTCACGAGGGGCCGGGCGAGGTCACCCCGGTTCCCGTCCCGGCTGTGGTGCTGAACCGGCGCGCCGATGTTCAGGCCGCAGCTGCGGCGTCGGGGGCCAAGCAGATTCTGTTCGGCGACCTGCACGTACATACGACGTTTTCCACCGATGCGTTTCTCATCAGCCTGCCCATGATCCAGGGCGAGGGGGCGCATCCGCCGGCCGACGCGTGTGATTTCGCCCGCTTCTGTTCGGGCCTGGATTTCTGGGCGATTACCGATCACGCCGAAGGGCTGACCCCCCAGCGCTGGGCCGAGACCAAGGACGCGATCCGTCAGTGCAACGCCGTCTCCGGCGACCCGGCCAGCCCGGACGTGGCGGCCTTTTTGGGCTGGGAGTGGACCCAGATCGGCCAGACGCCCGACGACCACTACGGGCACAAAAACGTGATCTTTGCCGGCCTAGGGGACGACGAGGTGCCGGCCCGGCCGGTCGGCGCGTCGGGCAATGTCGGGCGGGTGCTGCGCTCGGGCTCGCGGCGTGGGCTGTTCACGACCGGGCTGTTGGATTTCCCCAACCGGCAGCGCTATTTTGACTTCGCCCATTTTCTCGAAGAACTCAGCGCCGTCCCAGTGTGTCCAGAGGGGGTTGATGTGCGCGAGCTGCCCGCCGGCTGCACCGAGTTCGCACCCACCCCGCGTCAGCTGTTTGAAAAGCTCGACCAGTGGGGCTTCGACAGCCTGGTCATTCCGCACGGCACGACCTGGGGATTTTATACTCCGGCCGGTTCGACCTGGGAGAAACAGCTGACGGCCGGCCTGCACGACCCGAACCGGCAGACCCTGCTGGAGATTTTCTCGGGCCACGGCAACTCGGAGGAATACCGGGACTGGCGGGCAGCCCACATTGACGCCGACGGGCAGGCCAGCTGCCCCCCGCCGAGCAAAGACTATCTGCCCTCGTGCTGGCGGGCGGGCGAGATCGTTCGCCAGCGGTGTCTGGCGGCCGAGCTTGGCGCCGAGGAGTGTGAGGCTCGGGCGGCCCGCTCCCGCCGGCACTATCTCGACGCCCAGGTGTCGGGCTTTCGGACCGTGCCCGGCGCGCGGGCCGAGGACTGGCTCGACGCGGGCCAGTGTCGGGACTGCTTCCTGCCGTCGTTCAACTACCGTCCCGGCGGTTCCGCCCAGTATCTGCTGGCCCTGTCAAATTTTGACGATCCGAATGCACCGCACCGGTTTCGGTTCGGCTTCATGGCGTCGAGCGACACGCACACGGCCCGGCCGGGGAGCGGCTACAAGGAGGTCGAGCGCGGCTCGATGAGCGATGGTCGCGGCGCGCGGGATGCCACCTGGGCGCAGCGTCTCGCTCCCCCTGAACAGGAAGCGCTGCCGGAATCGGTTTCCTTCGACCCGGCGACCACTCAGCTCCAGGGATTTCAGTTTCTTGAGTTTGAGCGTCAGTCGAGCTTTTTTCTGACCGGCGGCCTGATTGCCGCCCACGCGACCGGCCGCGACCGGCAGGCTGTGTGGCAGGCGCTGACAAACAAGGAAGTCTACGCCACCAGCGGCGAGCGCATCCTGTTGTGGTTCGATCTGCTGGAGTCCCCGGCCAACGCCCGCGTGCCTATGGGCGGCAGCGTCAGGCTGAACGGCAGCCCGCGGTTCCGGGTCCGGGCGGTGGGCGCGTATAAGCAACAGCCCGGCTGTCCCGACTACAGCGTCAGCGCCCTGTCGCCCGAGCGGCTTGAGCATGTGTGTCGGGGCGAGTGCTATAACCCGTCCGACGAGCGCCGGCTGATTACCCGGATTGAGGTTGTGCGCATTCGGCCGCAGATTGCGCCGGACGAGCCGATGGCGGACCTGATCGACGATCCGTGGCAGCGTTTTGCCTGTCCGCCCGACCCGGGCGGCTGTGTGGTCGAGTTTGCCGACCCGGACTTTGCCGGCCTTCGGCGTGACACGGTCTACTATGTCCGGGCGATACAGGAGCCGAGTCCGGCGATCCATGCCGACCCGCTGGGCTGCGAGTACGATGAGAACGGCAACTGCGTCGAGGTCAACCTGTGTTTTGGCGACTACCGGACGCCGGCCGACGACGACTGTCTGGCCGAGCACGAGTCGCGCGCCTGGTCGTCGCCGAT
>WTHE01000505.1 GCA_011523315.1 Candidatus Binatota bacterium | reverse complement strand
CGATTACTTTAATCTGTGCTCCGAAGAATATCATTCCTATCGACTCGGCTATGTGGAGTCGTGTGTCTGGAAAGCATGGGACTAGGGCATGCGCGAGTATGCCAAGGACCCGCGCATCCAGAAAGTGTGGGAAGAGGAACAGTCAGGTTCGTACTACGGCTTTGAGTTTCCCACAGCCGATTCCTAGCCCGTTGGGGAGAACCCTACATAATTCCCACAAAAAGCAGGGGTAGATGGCAAAGCCCTAGACCGCTTCTTCATGCATTCGGTAACAGCTGGCCTTGTCGATACTCGTCAGGCAATAGCTGCGTTTCGGAGGGACGCAGTACGGCGAGATCAACGGCTGCCTTGATCGCGTCCCTCCGTTTGAGAATCCCATCGTCCGTCGTCAGGAACTCTCCACAATTTGCCGACCGCGCTGATGCCACGTGGATGGCATCGGCTCCTTTGAGGCTGAGGCCGTGATCCCAGGTTAAGTCCCTGGCATCCTGACAGACGAAGATATCTGACTCAACCAGTTTCAAGCATTGACCCGAGAGCAAAACGGACTCGAAAAGTTGCTTGACTTTCGCCTCAGGTGGCTTCTCACCAATATGGGAGCATTCAGCGATGCTGAGCGATGAGGTAAAGGCTTCCAGGTCTTTTGCGCGGGCGGCTCGGAGGACTTGTTGTATCACCCAGACATCTTGGTGCCGAATCGCTGGGTACGCTTGCATGGTCCCAGCTCCCTTGATGTCGACCTTTGCGGCGTCGATGAGGCAGGTCGCCTCGACATAAATACGTGGTCTAGTCGGCATGGCCCCGCATCCGCCTGATGTATGCTTCTGTGCTGAGGTCTCCGGTAAAATCCGGGGCGCACCCGAAGAACTCTTCCAGGTCTGCTTCGGTCAGCTCAGGGGCAACTTTCATCTGCCGGACAACCACATGGTCAATTTTCCGGTCCCTCCGTCGCGCCGTAATTTCTCCCTGGACAATAACGATAGCCTCTCTTTTCTTTAAGGAGCCAATGACCTGCTCATAGAGCCGTTGTGGATATTGGCACTTGATGAGCTTGTTGTTGGACAGTTCCCGGAGGTCGAAATAGGGAGGCTGGGATTCCTTATACAGGGAATGGACAATGCCCTGTATAGTTCCTGCGGACTGGATCAGTTCATCAAAATACTCCGTGATACCCACTGCCTGCTGTTTGCTAATAGTTTGCCATTCGTCAGGTCTTTCCGACCCGTTTGTGAAGAGTCCCATCCGCAGCGACTCGTTGCCAGCTATTGAATTCGCCAGCCGCGCGTATTGCGCAAGGGTCTCGTTCCGAATACCGGCAGGCGCTTCTGTTTTTGGCTCATAGGCAATCACGCGCTTGAGGGCTCCCCGGTATGTGCTGACTTGATCTTCGTCAGCTTCTCCAGCCGATTCCACGGTAAACAGCAGGGAGCCATCCTCAAAGTCTGTGACAATCCAGTCGGATTGCAGACCATCAACCTGCACATCTTCACCCATGAGCTTCAGGAACCGCATGGTTTCTTCTGGCAGTTTCCCGAGGGTCGCCAGCGCAATGCCTCGCTCACTCCGATGTACTTCGAGTCTGATGCGGAACCGTGCCATCGCCTTTCGTTTCCCACGTCCTTCTCGTTTGATACCAGTTACGCGGGGTATGCGTCCAGGTCCATATTTCCGATCAACTCCTGGTAGGTCAGCCGCTTGTCAGCCAGGGCGCTGGCCACGTAGACAAAGCGGTCGGCGTCCCGGCCACCCCGCGCATTGAACCGGAACACCTGATCATCGAGGTAGCGGCGCAGATGGAACGGCTCGACACTGACGTAGGACCCCTTGGTCGTCCGCTTGAGCAAGGCCCAAAAGTTCTCGATCCGGTTCGTGGTGACGTGATCCCGGACATATTCCTCGGCATGGTTGATGACTTCGTGGATGTCGGCGTCTTCCAGGCCCCGGTAGCCGCTGTATTCGTCCGTGTGGACTTCGCTGCCCGGCTCGACTCGTTGCTGCACTTCCTGGTGCAGCGTGGTCCGTTGCGTGTTCGGAATCACCGTGGCTTGCACCCGGCTCTTGCGGGTGCCCTGGCCGCGTTCCAGCAACCCCACGACGGCCGTCTTGCCCGCGCCCCCGGTCCCGGTGATCTTCCGCGCCTTGACCGACTTATGCATGAACCGGGCCTTGCCGCCGATGAAGGTCTCGTCGGCTTCCACCTCACCGCCCAGCTGGGCGGGGGCCTGGTCCTGCATGGCATACCGAATGCGGTGGAGCATGAACCACGCGGTCTTTTGCGTGACCTTCAAGGCGCGGTGCAACTCATAGCTGGAAATCCCGTTCTTGCAGTTCGCCAGCAGCCAGATTGCCGGCAACCACTTGGTCAGCGAGAGCGGACTGTCTTCCATGACCGTGCCCACTTTAATGGAGAACTGCCGTCGCGCGTGTTTGCTCTTGCATTGCCAGCGCTTCTGGTTGGTGAGATAGTGGACCTCGGTGCTGCCGCAGGTCGGGCACGCCACGCCGGCCGGCCAGCGCAGGGCCACCAAGTAGTCGATGCACCGCTGTTCGTCGCTGAAATACTGGATGGCCTCTTGGAGTGTTTGGGGCTGCTGTGTCATGCCAAAAGTATAGCAAAATCAGCAGCTTAGTCAAGTATATTGTTGCCCTAATTAGGACACCACTGACCAGACCCGCTCTCTTGACCCGTGTGTCCGGCCACGCTAAGCCGGAAGAGGAGGTGGGAGGTGGCGCAGGATTTCCAAGACCTCAACCGACTCATCCTGAGTATGGGGGGAAAATTTCGGGCCGAGATCGTCGAGTCGATCGGACCCAGCCCCAGCCGTCTGCCGGTCAAGCAGTCTTTTTCACTGGCGGTGACCGACGCCTTCTGGCGTTTTCCCCGGCTGGTAGGTGAGCGCCGGCCCAGCCCCGAAGCCATCGCCCGGCGGGGCCAGCGGCTGGGCGACACCGTTTCTCCCCTGTCCATCTGGATGCTGGGCTACTTCTTTCTGGTCGGGCGGGAGGTCGTTCTCGATGTGGCGGCCGAGGCTGCGTTCGCCCGCGAGAACGACAGCGCCGAAATCCTGGCCTTCTGGCGACGCCTGAGCGCTACGCATCGGGGCGACGGCCATCTCGACAACAGTGACGCGGGGCTGACCAACCGTTTTCTGCCAAGGGCGCTGGTCGAGCAGCTGTATCAGGGTCTGGCGCCGGCCGACCTGGAAATGCGCCGGCTGGCAGAGCAGTTTTGTGCGACTCTGGAGGCGTACCTGTTCGGCCTGAACGCCGAGGCGCAGCTGGGCATCGTCGACTCCGGCCCCTACCCGCTGAGCACCGACCGGGTGCTGATCGTGCGGGACTTCTTCGATCTCAAGGGCCGTTTCTATCCGTGGCGGGAGACGGTGGCCGACCTGCCGTATGCCAGCTGCTCCCTGGCCTTTACCCTGGACCCGGGTGATTTTCAGAGCATCGGCATCCGTGACCGGGCGGCGCTGCTGACCTCGCCACGCGAGTATCTCCGATGGCTGCGTGAACTCGCCCTGGTGACGCACGATAGCGGGCGGCCGCGCTTTTTGCCGTTTACCGAAATGGACCGGTTGGTCCGCAGCATCAAGAAGCTCCAGCCGCAGCTGGGCGACTGGTTTGCCCGCCTGTCGCGCCACGACGCCATCGTACACGGGGCGAGACCCTGGGTCGTGCGGCCCTTGTCGGTGATTGGCCGGGCTGAGGACTGTTTTGACTGGCAGCCCGAGCCCGAGGCGCTGGGTTTGCTGCCGCTGTATGCCGACGACGACGCGCAGGCGGTGCGCTGGGCCAGCCACCGCTGCCTGGTCCCCGACCGACCGTCCTTCGTGCCGCTCGGCGAACAGGTGGTTCAGCCCTCGTCTGCGGTGGCCGGCAAGCGTGGATAAAAGTACATCCGGGCCGGAATCCGGTTCCGTTCTTCGCTGACCGTGTAGTAGCCCGTTGCGTCGGCCTTCCAGCCCAGGGCCTCGCCCTGGGGTTCGGGCTGGTAGGGGAGCGGTATGGGGCGGGCGGCCAGCGCCTCATGGACCGTTTGTC
>WTHE01000579.1 GCA_011523315.1 Candidatus Binatota bacterium | reverse complement strand
GTTCGGCGTTATGCTCGCCCAGCAGCGGGGCGGGCCGGCGGATCTTCCACCACGGCTGGCCGAGCTGGTAGGGCGGACCCAGGTGGGTCAGCCTGCCCGCCTTGGGGTGGGACACCTCAACAAAGAAATTGCGCGCTCTGAGTTGCTCCTGCTCGGCCAGCTGGACCATATCGAACACCGGCGCAAAGCAGATGCGCTTCTCCTGTCCGGCCCGGAACAGGTCGGCCACCTTCCAGTCCCGCAACCAGGCGTTCAGGTTTCCGTGGAGGGCTTCTTTGTTCCTGGCCCGTCTGGCCGCATTGCGGAACCGGTCTTGGCGGCTCCAGTCCGGGTTGCCCATCAGCTCTTGCAGCCGCTGCCACTGGTCTTCTTCGGCCACGGCCAGAAAAATCGGACCGTCTTTGCACTCAAAGATTTTCCACGGGTCTTGCAGGCGTCGGCCCAGACGCGAGGTGTTCCAGCCCAGATAGGTGTAAAAGACAAAGTTGTGCTCCAGAAACGACGCCACATAGGACTGGACAGACAGGTCGATGTGTTCACCCCGGCCGGTTTGCAGGGCGCGAAAGTAGGCGGCCAGGCAGGCGGTGGCGGCCGCCAGCCCGCCCTGAAAATCGGCCTGCTGAGCGGCCGCTCTGAGCGGCGGCAGATCGGGCCGGTCAGAACCGCCCGGGCTGAGCCAGGCCCAGCCGCCGCCGTGAGCGACGGTGAGTTCGTAGGCCGCATAATCTTTGTACGGTCCGGTCAGGCCAAACGGCGTGACCGTACACATGACGAGACGCGGGTTGAGGGCCTGGAACGCCCGGTAGTCAAGGCCCAGCGCCTCGGCCTGGGCGGCCGGGTAATTATGCACCAGCAGGTCGGCCCAGCCGATCAAGTCGGACAGGCGGTGACGATCCTGGGGCGAGCGCAGGTCGAGCGTCTGGCCGCGCTTATTGGTATTCAGGGCCAGAAACAGGCCGCTCTTTTCCGGGTCCGCAATGCCGTCCGGAAACGGACCGTGGCGACGCGCCCGGTCTCCGTCCGGCTCTTCGATTTTCACCACATCGGCGCCCAGGTCGGCCATCAGCTTGGTCGCGTAGGCGGCCGAGACCATGTGGCCGAGTTCCAGGACTCTGACTCCCTCAAGGCCCTGCATGGCATTCCCTCCTGTCGTCCATCAGGCAGATTCTAAGTGGGGAAGGGTCTTGATAAATTGATCCGTCACCAAGCGGACCGCCTCCATCATTGCGGCTTGGGAGACACGACCGCGATACCCTTTGACGATCTCATCTATGTGTTCTCCGGCTGCCAGCCGTTCAAGCGTGCCGGTGATCTCGATGCGTGTGTATTTGAAAGTGGGACGGCCTCCACATATCCCCACCGCCCGTACGACAAAGTCCCCGAGCGGGTGATAGTGGTAGGGTTCTCCAGCAACTATCTCGGTCAAGAAATCTGACATGAGAGGGACTCCTCACCCGGCCGTTTACCCTCGGTACCGGGCGAGCGCTGTGCCCGCCCGGCGGTGCCATGCCGACCCGCTTTAGCGCGGGGCAAAAGCCTCAACGATGCGCGGGTCGGGCAGGGCTTCGTCGTCGGCCCGAATCGGCAGCAGGCAGACGTGCGTCGCCCCCGCGTTAAGATGGGCATCGATGCGGTCCTGAATCTTCTCCTCGCTCCCCCAGGCAACAATGGCATCGACCAACTCGTCGCTACAGCCGTTCTCAAAGGCTTCGTCCGGCCAGCCCAGATTTTTCAGATTGCGGGTGTAGTTGGGCAGGCGGGGGACATAGGTCTTCATGTACTGACGCGCGGCGGTGCGGGCCTTGGTCGCGTCGCTCTCCAGAATGACGGCCTGGGCGGCGCAGATCCACGGCTCAGGACCGATCTGGGCCCGGACCTTGGCCGTATGCTCGGGCGGCACAAAATACGTATGCGTGCCCTGGGCCTGTTCGGCCGACAGGGCCAGCATCCTGGGGTGCAGGGCGGCGATCAGGATCGGGGCCGGCTCGGCCGGCTTGGGAGCCTGATAAAAGACATCCTTGAGCTTGGGCAGGTACTCCTTCATGTAGCTGTACGGCTTGTCATAGCTGTGGCCGCGCAGGTTGGCGACGAGCGGCTTATGGCTGACGCCGATGCCCAGCACGAAGCGGCCGCCCGACAGCTCGGCGACCGTATTGGTGGCCGTGGCCATGGTATAGGCGTCCCGCGCCCAGATGTTGGCAATGCCGGTGGCCAGGTTGAGCGTGTCGGTGTTGTTCAGCAGATAGGCCGCGTGGGCGAACGGCTCGCGGCCGACCGCCTCGGGAATCCACAGCGTCTTGTAGCCCGCCTTTTCGACCGACTGGGCAAAGGCCGCGCTGTCCGGCGCGCTCATACTGTCCAGAAAAAACCAGATTCCGACTTTTCCGATATCCATATGACCTCCTGTGCGATCTTTTGGCGCTAGATCATACCGTTTCAGGCCGGCCGGGGCTATGCCTGACCGGTCTGTTCGTTGACTCCGTGCCGGGAAAACCGTAGGTTCCGGTCATTCTGAGCGGACTGAGCAGGGGAGGTCGGCATGGCTGTGACGTTTCGTAAACTCCACCCCCATTTTGGCGCCGAGGCGGCTCCGATTGACCTGCGCCGGGTTCACGATCCGGAAACCCTGGCCGCGATTCGGGCCGGCATGGACGACCACGCGCTGCTGGTGTTCCGTGACCAGCGCTTCAGCGACGAGGAACACCTGGACTTTGCCCGGCGTCTGGACGGCGAGCTGCACACCAAAACCGGCATCAGCGCCCTCAAAAAGAGCCGCTTTGGCAACGAGGCCCTGGCTGATGTCTCCAACCTGACCGACGGCGGGCAGATCCAGCCGGCCGACGACCGGCGGCGCATGTACGGACTGGGCAACCGGCTGTGGCACACCGACGCCTCGTTTCAGGACCCGCCCGGACGCTACTCGATGCTGTTTGCCCGGGTCATCCCGCCGGTCGGTGCGGATACTGAGTACGCCGACATGCGGGCGGCCTACGACGCCTTGTCACCGGAGCTGAAGGTCCGGCTGGAGGGGCTGCGGGTCCATCACTCGATTGCCCACTCGCGTGAAATCCTGGGCTTTGCCTTCTCACAAAAAGAGCAGGAGATTCTGAAGGGCGCGGTCCATCCCCTGATTCGGAGCCTGCCGCGCTCGGGCCGCAAGTCGCTCTACATTGCCGCCCACGCCTCACGGATCATCGACTGGCCGCTGCCCGAAGGCCGGCTGCTGCTGCTCGAACTGATTGAGCACGCCACCCGCCCGGAGTTTGTCTATCGCCATCAGTGGCGGGTCGGCGATCTGGTGATCTACGACAACCGAGCGACCATGCACCGTGCCCGACCCTTTGAGGACACGAAATACCCGCGCGAATTGCGGCGGGTGACGACGCTGGATATTCAGGCCAGCGCTGCTACCCATCAGGCATAAGAAGATTTTTATCTCCCGTACTGGCGCGCGTAGGCTTCGCGTATGGCGTTCAGCAGTCCGTCAGAGCGATGTTCGTACTGTGAGAAGTCTCGAATATTATCCCGGTTCAGGTGCAACTGACCTTCGCCGACGTTCCCGCGATGTTGCCCGGCGGAGAAGTAGCGGTTGGTTTCAACCTCTGTTGAGGAAAGAACCCAGTATCTGATGCGGTCGCGCCACACCGCGATCCAGACAAACACGTCACAGCAGGCAGGCTTTATCTGCTGAAAATTCATATCGAACTGTTTGCCAGAATCCGACGAGAGCGCTTTCATGTACAAAGGAGCGTCGCTGTGAAAATCTACGGCGCGCGAGGCTTTTACTTCGATTTTGATACGCCCATCAAGCAAGAAATCGTATTGACCGGAATACTGCGGGTCCAGCCTTTTTGTTGGCTTCGTCAAGTCAGGCACGAGTTCTTTCAGATGCCCCTGAGCCCAGGTCTCGCCGAAGCCTCTCGGCGCGCTGATTTCGAAGATGTAGAGATATAAATTTCTAGCGATATAGTCTTCTCGAAGCTCGATGTAATCGTCGAGTGTCAGCTTATTGAGACCCAGTAAGGTAGAAATGATGTATTCGTA
>WTHE01000489.1:484-4047 GCA_011523315.1 Candidatus Binatota bacterium | reverse complement strand
CCTGCGCAAGGGAAGCCGGGAAATCCGTCAGGTCCGGAAGGAAGCAGCGGTACCGATTTCATCCCTGTGCCGCAGGGCAGCCTAGCTATCACCACTGACGGCAGAAGGGCGGCTCTCCGCAGCGTTGCCAGCCATGAGTTATCTTGTTCTCGCCCGCAAGTGGCGGCCCCAGACCTTCGATCAGGTGGTCGGCCAGGAGCACGTCACCCGGACCCTGCAGAACGCGATTCAGAGCGGTCGGATCGCCCACGCGTTTTTGTTCACCGGCCCGCGCGGCGTCGGCAAGACGACCATCGCCCGGCTGCTGGCCAAGGCGCTGAACTGCGAGGGCGGGCCAACGCCCCAGCCCTGCAACAGCTGTAGCAACTGCACCGAGATCAGCGCCAGCAACTCAATCGACGTGCTGGAAATTGACGGCGCCTCGCATACCGGGGTCGATCACGTCCGCGACATTACCGAGGGGGTGCAGTACCGCCCGGCCAAAAGCCGCTTTCGGGTGGTCATCATCGACGAAGTCCACATGCTGTCGAACCAGGCCTTTAACGCCCTGCTGAAAACCCTGGAGGAGCCGCCGGACCACGTCAAGTTCATCTTTGCCACCACCGAGGTCCAGAAAATTCTGGCCACGATTGTGTCGCGCTGCCAGCGCTACGATTTCAAACGGATTTCGCTGCGGGATTTGCTCGGTCAGCTGAGCGCCCTGGCCGAGCACGAAGGCTTTGCCTGCGACGAGGTCGGCCTGTCCCTGATCGCCCGTGAGGCGGACGGCAGTCTGCGGGATGCCGAGTCGCTGCTCGAGCAGGTCGTGACCTGGGGTGACGGTCAGGTCAACGCCCAGACCGTCCGTCAGGCGCTCGGGGTGGCCGACCGCCAGGTTCTGTTTCAGATTGTCGAGGCCATCCTGGCCAACGACCCGGCTGCGGTGCTGCGCATCGCCGGCGATCTGTACGAGTACGGCTACGATCCGCGTCGGCTGTGCCGCGATCTGCTGGAGCACTTTCACCATCTGGTCATTATCAAGGTGTGCGCCGACCCGGCCGTGCTGAGCGACCTGCCCGACCATGAAGTCACCGCAGTCCAGGACCAGGCCGCCACACGCTCGCTCGAAGACATCCAGCGTCTGTTCAGTCTGCTGTTGCGGGCCGAGGAAGAGATCAACCAGACCGCCTATCCCCAGCTGGCGGTCGAAATGAGCCTGGTCAAGCTGGCCAGCCAGCCGCCGGTCATGCCGATCGACGAGGCCCTGGCCCAGCTTCGGGCGCTGAGCGAGCAGCTCACGACCTCCAGCCTGGAGCCGGCACGCACGCCCGAGCCAGCTCCGGCTGACCCACAAGAGTCAGCTCCGGCTTCCACTCCAGCACCTAAGCCATACCCGCCCGCGCCAACGCCGCCGGTCTCACCCGTCCCCAGCCCGAGGCCCGACACGCCCCCCCGGCCAAAACGCCCCACTCAACCAAGACACCCCACTTGCAGCCGGTTCCTGACCCTCCGCCCAGCCCCGGCAACGGGGACCCTTGGGAGCGTCTTTTGGCTGCGGTCCAAAAGGACAAGCTGTCGCTGTTTTTTGCCCTCAAGTCGGGCCAGCTGCACGATCTCGATCAGACCGTGCTGACCATTGGGGTGCGCAAAGAGCCGTATTTCAAAGAACTCAGCCGCCAGGAGAACCGCACGATTCTGGAAGAGGCTGCGGGCCGGGTCTTTGGTCGGCCGCTGAGGATTGAGATAAGCAAGGGCGAGCCGCCACAGGCCGCCACACAAACTGAGCCAAACGGCGCGGCCGCTCCGGTGTCCCCAAACGGGTCGCCGCCGGTTGCGGCCAGCCCGGCCGACGGACCGGCCGAGACACGTCCCAACAGTCCAGCGGCTACGGACGAAGACCCGCTGGTCCGAACCGTGCTCGACGTGCTGGGCGGAGAAGTCCAGAAGACCCGTATCCGGGGCGGCAGCGGTCGGCAGGGCGGGCAATGATACGCCCCTGAGCAGAAAACCTCATCGTCCACGGTGAAGGCACACACAGGAGTCGGTATGGCAGATTTTAATATTGGCGACATCATGAAACAGGCTCAGCAGCTCCAGAGCCGGCTCAGCCAAGTCCAGGAAGAGGCCGCTCGCAAGACCGTGACCGCCACCGCCGGCGGCAGCATGGTCAGCGCCGAGGTCAACGGCGGGCTGGAGCTGGTCTCGCTGACCATCGATCCGGTGCTGCTGGACGGTGACGAGGTAGACAGAGAGATGATTCAAGACCTCGTCCTTGCGGCCGTCAATCAGGGCATCAACCAGGCCAAAAAGATGATGGCCGATGAGGTCGGCAAGCTGACCGGCGGACTCAAAATTCCCGGCCTGACGCCATGAACCTCACCCCGTCTCTGGCGCGTCTGGTCGAGCAGCTCGGCAGGCTGCCCGGCATCGGCGAAAAAACGGCCACCCGCCTGGCCATGTTCATTCTGAACGCCGACCGTGAGTATGCCGAGGCGCTGGCCGAGGCGGTCTGGGCGGTCAAGGCCGAAACAACCCTGTGTCAAGAGTGCTTTGGTCTGGCCGAGGGCGAGCGCTGCGCCATCTGTCTCGATCCCAAGCGCAACGACGAGGCCATCTGTGTGGTTGAAGAACCGGCCGACCTGATAGCGCTGGAAAAGGTCCACGAGTATCGGGGCAGATATCACGTCCTGCACGGGGTCTTGTCGCCCCTCGACGGCATCGGTCCCGAAGAACTCAAGATCGCCCCACTGCTGGAACGGCTGCGCCGCGGCGCAGCCCAGGAAGTCATCATCGCCACCAACCCGACCACCGAGGGCGAAGCCACCGCGCTGTATCTGGCCAAAGTCATCAAGCCGCTCGGTCTGCGGGTCAGCCGCATCGCCCGTGGCATTCCCATGGGCGGCGATGTGGAGTACACCGACGTGGTGACCCTGGGCCGGGCCCTCGAAGGACGGCGCGAGATGTAGCCGCCCGGCTCAGTTGGACAGCGCGCCATACTTTACACCCGCCCGGCCCTTTGCTACAAAAATCTGCCCAGACCGCTGCACTCACGCATATGATCCTCGGTAGCTCAACCGGCAGAGCAATCGGCTGTTAACCGATGGGTTGTAGGTTCGAATCCTACCCGAGGAGCCAACTTCCCACCGCCAACTGAGACGACCCGCTAAGACGTGTCATTCTCTAACAACGTCGCGCCCTCAAGCCATGCCGCCTTCTGATCGAAGGTGTACACAGGCAAGGCTCCGGCTCGTTCGGCGGCGGTCACGGTCATCAGGTCGGAAAACCCGGCACCTCCAATACGGTAGCGAGATGCCGCACGAGCGACATCGTCCGCCTCCTCAATCACGAGCCCCTCGGTCGCCACCAGTTCTTCCAGTATCGTCGCTATCCGGTCAAAAGAGGAAACGTGTCACCCTTATTCATGCGGCTGGACGACACGTTTCCTCTTTCGGGAATAGCCATAGGCCCGCTCCAGCACCCAGACGAGTTCAACCGCAACCTCACGACAGACGTAGCCGGGACGGTCGGTCGTGAGTGATTCCAGCAACGCCCGGGCGGCCTCTGCCTGTTCGGCGGCGTCGCGG
>WTHE01000489.1:0-474 GCA_011523315.1 Candidatus Binatota bacterium | reverse complement strand
CCGTCGGCAACGGCCCGCTCCATTTCCTCCAGCGTGACGGCGGGACCGTCATGCCGGAGCGCCCCGAACAGCCGACCGATGGGGCGCACGGGCAGGATGCGCACCTCACCGTCGGCAATGACGTAGCGCACCCGATCTCCAGCCTGAAGGCCAAGCGTTTCCCGCACGGGTTTGGGCAGGGTCGTTTGCCCTTTTTTCGTTATGGTAGATTCGATCATGGCATCATCTCCGTTTGCCTTTTTATATGTAGAGATGCCTTACTAAAAGCAATAAAGAAAGGAGCTTGTCAGAACAGTGATCAGCCTGGATGACGAACAGAAGGCATGGCTGGACCAGCGGGCCGCGTTGCGTCGCGTGTCCATGGCCGCGCTGATTCGCCAGGCGGTCAGCGCATTTCGGATGCGGGAGGAGGGGTGGCCCGGAGGCCGGGGTGGGTTGCTTCCAGACTGCCGGATAACGCAAGACGCATAACAC
>WTHE01000010.1 GCA_011523315.1 Candidatus Binatota bacterium | reverse complement strand
GTCGTCAACCAGCAGCAGATGCTTGCCGCGCAGACCTTCCGGGTCGGACACGGCGAACGCGCCCCGCACATTGGTCCGGCGCCGGGGTTGGCTGAGCTGGGTCTGAGGCAGGGTCGGCCTGATACGCTGGAGCACAAACGGCTCAACCCGAATCGTGTGTCGCTCGCCAATCGCCCGAGCCAGCAGGAGGGACTGGTTGAAGCCCCGCCAGCGCAGACGGTCGATGTGCAGCGGAACGGGCAGAATCCAGTCATAGCCCCCGGCGGCCAGCCTGCAGTGCTCGGCCGCCAGCTCGGCCAAGGCCGCGCCGCTGTCCAGCCGGCGTTGATATTTACAGCGCTGAATCGCCGCGCTGAGCGGCTGGAGACTTTTTCCCGGGCTGTCGTAATAGGCCCACGCCCGCGCCTGGCGAAAGGCGGGTTCACGCCGAAAACAGCGGCCACACACGGGCAGCGAGCCGGCGGCAAACGGCAGGCCACAGCGCTGACAGAACGGCGCGATGATCGGCTCGACCGCCCCGGAACACGCCGGACAGAAAAACCGTCCGTCATCAAGCAGCGCCTCACACCCGAGACAACGCTGGGGGTAGAGAAAGGAGACGGCCATACGCCTGATGGAGCGCACTATGTCGCGGGCCTTCATGCAGGGGCTTGTATACCGCCTGCGGCTGGGGGGGCAAGGCTCGGACCGCTGTCCCTCCCCGGCCAAACTCAGGCCGAGGGCTTGTTTTCGGGGCTGTGCTCAGGTATTGGTGGCGGCGAAAGTTCAGAGACACACCACAGGCTCAGGGAAGGAGATCTGGTTATGGCGGCAGAGGCAACAGACAATAAACAACGGGCAATCGCCCCCATGCTGCGCTTGCCGACCTCCCCCGATGCAAAACCCTATCTGGTCGGCTACCGCTGCCCCGCGTGCGGCGCCCACTTCATCGGGGCCGGTCGGGTGGGCTGTAGTAAATGTACGGCCACCGACCCGCTCAGCGAGGTCGCCCTCAGCGACCACGGCACCCTGTATGTCTACTCCATCGTCCACCAGTCGGTCCCTGGCGTGCCGGTGCCGTATGTGTCGGCCATTGTGGACCTGCCCGAGGGCGTCAGCGTGCGCTGCAATCTGGTTGATGTTGAGCCCGACCCGGCCAAGCTCGAGTTTGGCATGCCGGTTGAGATGGTGACCCGAAAAGTCCGTGAACGCAAAGAGAAAAATGCCCAGGGCGAAGAAGAAACCATTGATATCATTGCTTTTTTCTTCAAGCCCAGCCAGAATTGAGCATCGGCTCGGATGCGCCGAGCCACAGATCCGATACCACGCTGCAGAAAGGGAGGCACAACCATGCAAGACGTATACGTACTCGGCGTAGGAATGATTAAATTTGGTCGCTATCCGGACAAGGATGTTTCTCAGCTCGGCGCCGAAGCCGCTCTTGGCGCCCTCACAGATGCCGGCATGTCGATCAAGGATATTGAGATGTTCGTGTGCGGCAACCTGTTTCAGGCCAACGCCATGAACGGCCAGAAGATTCTGCAGCAGATCGGGCAGACCGGCATCCCCGTCTTCAACGTCTCCAACGCCTGCGCGACCGGTTCGACCGCCTTCCGCGAAGCCTATGTCGGCGTTGCCTCCGGTATGTACGATGTCACCATGGCGGTCGGCGTTGAGCAGATGGGAAAAATGGGCCTGCTCGGCGGCGGTGCGCGCAGCGGCGGCGAGAGTGTCGAGGGCGTCCTGGGCAGCGGCCTGATGCCGGCGGTGTTTGGCCAGGCCGGGGTTGAACACATGCGCAAGTACGGCACCACGGCTGAACAGTTTGCCAAGATCTCGGTCAAAAACCACAAACACTCGGTCCATAACCCTCTGTCCCAGTACCAGGTTGAGGTGTCTCTGGGCGACGTGATGAAAGCCCGGATGGTCGCCTACCCGAACACCTTGTATATGTGCTGCCCGACCGGCGACGGGGCGGCCGCAGCGATTCTGGTCTCTGAAGAAAAGCTCAAGCAGTTCACCACCAAGCCGATCAAGGTGGCGGCTTCGGTCCTGACGTCCGATCCGTATACTGATCGCGACCTGACCATGCCCGACGTCAACACCCTGACCCAAAACGCGGCCAAGCAGGCCTATGAAAAATCCGGTCTCGGCCCCCAGGACCTTGATCTGGTCGAACTGCACGACTGCTTTGCCACGGCCGAGCTGCTGCACTATGAGAACCTCGGTCTGTGTGGCGAGGGGGAAGCCGGTCAGTTGATTGACCAGGGTGAGACCGCCCTGGGCGGCAAAATCCCGGTCAACGTCAGCGGCGGGCTGCTGTCAAAAGGCCATCCGCTCGGCGCAACCGGAGTGGCCAATATCTATGAGCTGGTCAACCAGCTGCGCGGCAACGGCGGAGCGCGGCAGGTCGAAGGGGCCAAGGCCGGTCTGGCTCACGTCATTGGCCTGGGCTCGGCGTGTACGGTCCACATTCTCACCGCCTGATCTTCTCTCTCCGGTCCGCTTTCCCGGCAGGGGTTGGTTGTGTAACCAACCCCTGCTGCCTTTGTGCACATCCCACGCCGCAGGAGCACGACGCATGGAACTGCCTATTACAAAACGGCTCAGACAAGAGCTCGAAGAACTCTACCACGAGCTGAACGTGAAGATTCCAAAAGATCTCCAGGAGGCGGCTGCCCATGGTGATCTGAGTGAGAATGCCGAGTATGAGGCTGCCCGGGCGCGCCAGGACTTTGTCCGGGCGCGCATTGCTCAACATGAAGAGCGGATAAGCCAGTTGTCCCTGTACGACTTATCGAGCATTCCCAAAGATGTGGTCGCGTATGGGAGCCGGGTTAAACTCGAAGACATTGACAGCGGAGAGATTGTCGAGTACCGCATCGTCTTTCCAGAGGAAGTCGATCCTGCCAGTGGCAAGATCTCCCTCCACTCACCGATCGGCCAGGCGCTGCTGCATAAATCGGTTGACGACGAGGCCGAGGTATTGACCCCTCAGGGCAAACGGATCTACGAAATCATCGAGCTGACCACCCTGCACGAGAGAAACGACGATCTGAACGGCTGAAGAGCGTCTATGAGAACGAATTTTGCGATCCGCAGCTCTTGCACAACGGCCACAGATCGTCTAGTGTGCAGGCGGGGATAAGAGGAAAAGTGGGCCGGTGCCCACTTTTTTTTTGGAGATGCAGTCTGGAGACCGAGACATTGTCCGGCAAGTCGAGCGCATCGCGGCCGAGGTGGTAGAAGCGACGGGCTGTGAAATCTGGGAAGTTGTCTTTCGATCAGAAGCCAGACAGTGGATACTCCGCATCACGCTTGATCGACAAGACGGCGTTCCGCTTGACGAGTTGACGCAGATCCACCGGGAACTGAGCGACATGCTCGACGCCCACGACCTCATACCCCGACGCTATACGCTTGAGGTGTCTTCGCCTGGCATTAACCGCCCGCTGCTCCGTCCGAGTCACTATACCCGCTATCTCGGCCAGCGAATCCGCCTCCAGACAAAAAGCGTCCGGCACGGCCAGCGGACGTTTAGCGGTCCGCTGAGAGAAACGGATGAGCGTCAGGTCAGTATTGAGGACAGAGAGCTTGGCCTAGTGCATATTCCCTGGCAGGCGATAGCCAGAGCGCATGTCGATTATGAGTTTCCGGTCGGCGGCCAGAAGAAAAAACACGTGGGACGACGGAAAACGGCCCACTAGGGAGAACACGAGTCATGCAGCCAGATCTCAATCGGGTGATCGAACAGGTCAGCAAAGAAAAAGGCATGGATCGTCAGGTCATCATTGAAGCCATTGAGAGCGCCATGCTGTCCGCCGCCAGGCGCACCTTTGGTCAGAAGCAGATCGAGGCCAAATTCAATCACGAGATCGGTGAGGTGGAACTGTTCGAAATCAAGACCGTGGTGCAGACCGTGACCGACCCGGAAACCGAGATCACGCTTGCCGACGCCCAGGCCAATATGGATCCCGAAGCCCAGGAGGGCGATGAGTTGCTCAGCAAGTTGCCGGCCACCTCGTTCGGCCGGATCGCCGCCCAGGTGGCCAAGCAAAGCGTGATTCAGAAGGTACGGGAAGC
>WTHE01000100.1 GCA_011523315.1 Candidatus Binatota bacterium | reverse complement strand
CATCGAGCAGGTCGGCAGCGCCCCGCGCCCCTACCAAAAGCCCTACCCGCCGCTGTACGCCGGGTTTACCCATAACACCGAGTCGATCCGCTATTGGGCGCGCGAGGGCGGCAAACCGATCATCATTCTGCTGCACGAAGAGCTGTGCGCCCGGCTGCAGAGCATCTACCGTGAAGAGGCCGACAAGGCCGGCCGCACCGTTCCGCCCGGTACCGAGCTGGCCCTAGGTGGACAGCTGGTGGTGACGGACAGCGCCGCCCAGACCCAGCGCGCCCTGGCCGACACCCGCTGGTTCTGGGAGAAATGGGGCATTCCGTTCGGCCTGGGGGTGGCCGAGCCGCTGATCGGGGATGCGGACAGCGTGTCGCGCAAGATCGAACTGGCGATCAAAATCGGCACCGACGAAATGTTCTTCCTGATTGGCGACGGCCTGCTACCCCGCGACATGGTGCTGCGCAGCTTTGAGCTGTTCGCCGAAAAGGTCATGCCGCGCTTCACCTGACTGACCGCGCGGCCGGACGGCTCAGAAGGGCCACATCCACGGAATGCAGATCATGGCCACGGCGAAGATCAACAGGTCGAGCGGGATGCCGATTTTCAGAAAATCGGTAAAGCGGTAGCCACCCGGTCCGTAGACCATCAGATGGGTCTGGTAGCTGAGCGGCGAGGCGAACGCGGCCGAGGCGGCAATCGCAGTCGTGATCGCAAACGGCCGCACATCGACCCCGAACTGCTCGGCGGTCTCGGCCGCAATGGGAAACATCAGGACTGCGGCCGGGGCGTGAGAGATACACTCGGTGAAGACCAGGGTGACCAGATACACCAGGGCCAGCACCCCTACCGGCCCCAGCCCGGCGCCGACCTCGACCAGAAACGAGGCCAGAAATTCGGCCGCCCCGGTCTTGTCCAGCGCTCGGCCAACCCCGAACGCGGCGGCGATGAGAATCAAGACCGAGACATCGACGACACGGCGGGTCTCGCCCACCGACAGACAGCCGCACGCGATGACGCCAAAGGCGGCCAGCAGGGCGGCGGTCATCATCGGCAATATCCCCATGGTCACAGTTGCGATAAGGACGAGCAGGGCCAGCAGGGCCGGAATGGCCTTGTCGTACCGCGGCGGCGCGCTGTTATCGACCTCGGACACCAGATAGAAATCGGCCGAGTTGCGGTAGGTACGGGCAAAACCGGCCGAGGCTTCGAGCAACAGGGTATCTCCGGCGCGGAGCAGAATATCGCCGATTTTTCCGCTCAGCCGGCGCCCGCCACGGTGCACCGCGACCACCGCCGCGCCGTAGCGGGTGCGGAAATTGGCGTCCCGAATCGTGACCCCGTTGAGCGGCGAGTCCTCAGAAATAACCGCCTCGCTCAGATTATTGCCCTCCCCGACCCGTTCGACTCCGTCGCGGTGATCCCCGGCCGGCACCAGTCCCCGGATTTTTTGCAGATCGACGATCGTCGCTACCACCCCGGTAAAGACCAGCCGGTCGGCGACCCGAATCCGCTCCTGCGGCCCGACCGGCGAGACGGTTCCCTCGGATCGCTCAATGCGGATCAGAAACAGGCCGGGCAGGTGGCGCAGACCGGCCTCTTCGATCTGGTGGCCGACCAGGGGACACTCGGCCGTCACCTCAAGCTCGACCAGATACTCGCGGCGCGTTTCGCCCAGACTCTCCAGCAGCTCCTTGCGGTCGGGCAGCAGGACGCGGCCGGCAAGTACCACAAAGCCCACGCCGACCAGAGCACACGGCACCCCGACCGCGCTCAGCTCAAAGAAGGACATGCCCGGCTGCCCGGCGCCGACCAGCAAGCCGTTGACGACCATATTGGTCGAGGTTCCGATCAGGGTGCACGCCCCGCCCAGAATCGTCGCGTAGGACAGCGGGATGAGAAAGCGCGACGGCGACACCTGATGGCGTCGCGCCCAGTCAAACACCACCGGCGTGAACATGGCCACAATCGGGGTGTTGTTCAAAAAGGCCGAGATGCCGGCGGTGGGCAGCATCATACGCAGCAGGGCGCGCCGGTGGCTGGTAATCTGGCCGAACAGCCGCGTTGCCACAAAGCCCAGCGCGCCGGTATGCTGGAGCGCACCGGCCACCACGAACAGGGCACCGATGGCGAGAATTTCCGGATTGGAAAACCCGACAAACGCCTCCTGGGGCGACACAATCCCGCTCGCCAGCAGCACGGCCAGCATGCCCACAAAGATCAGATCCGGGGCCAGCAGGTCCCGCACCAAGGCCCCAACACCGACGACCACGACCGCCAGGGTCAACCACGCATCCCACGCCATACCGCTATGACCGTGCAGATTTTTTTACGTCTTGGCAAGGCCGCCGAACAGTTCAGGGCACCGGTGCCTGGTCAGAGAAGCCCTTGAGCAGAATATACGGCATCCCGCCAATGCCGAAGGCTTCGGTAATGCCGCTCGCCCCGTGTTGATAGCCGAGCAGTGTGCCGGTGAACCAGATCTGATCCCCCGTCTCCGGCAGACCTCGGACCAGCTCCTCGTCGGGATACAGCAACAGCAGGGAATCGATCTCCTTCGGCTCCTGCGACATGGTCCCGTCGCCGATGATCGTGGTCGGTACGACCACGACCCCAAAAAAGGTAAAATAGTCCACCTGGCCGGTCTTGGGGTCGCGCCGAAAAAAGCGCCGCGTATAGGAAAAACGGTGAAACTGGCCGGTCAGCGTTATCTCCTGACCAACCTTCTGCTTGGGAAAGAAATCGGCAAAACACGCGGCGACTCGCATAGGCGTGCCGGCTACGAGCATGACCAGGGTCACACAGCTCCAGCGTCTGACGAGGGATCGCATGCTGCCTCCTGCCCCTTATGGGGTATGAAATAGAGGCCCACTGTACGCTATTTCAGGCGCCAAGAAAAGAATTTCGGTCGGCTTGCGGTGTCCGCCCGTTCGGGTCACAATGGCGCTCTATCAGGGAGAGGCGGATGCGGAATTGGCGGACCAGGCTGAGTCCAGTGCAGCAACGGATCTATGCCCGCAGTGCCGCCATCAGCTCAATTGAGCTGCCTTCCAGCCCCCAGCTGTCGGACGCGGTGACCAGCCTGGCCGACGCCCTGGAGCGGGACGACCGGCCTCAGGTCCAGGCCCTGTCTCAGCGCATCGTGAACCAGATCTGCCGACGGCTCGGCGTGCGCAGCGTACGGGTCCAGGTCCAGGGGGTGCGCCCGTCAAATCGCCGCGGCGAGCTGCACGGCCTGTACACCCAGTACAACAACGGCAGCCACAAGGATTCCATTCAGGTCTGGATGCGCACCGCCAAACGCGGCCAGGTCGTGGCCTTTCGGACCTATTTGCGCACCCTGCTGCACGAGGTCTGTCATCACCTCGATTTCACCTACTTCGGGCTGCGCGAGTCGTATCACACCGAGGGATTTTTTCGGCGCGAGTCGAGCCTCTTCCGGGCGCTCGTGCGACCGCCGACAGCCCAACCAGCCCCGCCGACCGCGTCGCTTTCTGAGATGGTCCGTGAGATCATCGCGGCCGGCAAGCAATCCTGAGCAGGCGACCTCAGCGCTGCTGCAAGCTGCGCAGGCGCTGCCGGGCGCCGGGATAGGCCGGGTCATAGCGCAGCACCGCCCGGAGTTGGGCGGCCGCGCGCTCGGTCTGGCCCAGACGGGTATACACCTCGGCCAGCTCAAAACGTGCCCGCGGGCTGTGCGGACAGATACTCAGGCCCCAGTCGTAGAGCCGCGCTTTCTGGCGCAGGGAGCGGGCGTCCAGAGCCCGGTAGAAGTACGACCGCGCCCGGCGGCAGGCATCTTCGTCCCGCTCGAACCGGGGCGCCGGCGGGGACGCAGGCGATAGGGCGACGGGCGACGGACCGGGGCTGTTCGCCGTCAGCCGGGCGGCCAGTTGACGCAGCGTTGTCGCCCGCTCCGGGGAGGACGGATGCGACGAGAAAAATCCGGCTGTCGCGGTTTCCGGCACCTCACGAGCCATGCGACGCATGACCTCAGCCCCGGCCCGGGGATCATACCCGGCGTCAAACGCGTAGCGCAGACCGAGCGCGTCCGCCTCACGCTCCTGGTCCTGGT
>WTHE01000678.1 GCA_011523315.1 Candidatus Binatota bacterium | reverse complement strand
ATTCGGGCCGGCACTGAGCTGCAAGCCCTGGCCTTTACGACCAAATCGACCTGCGACTACCTGAAGGAGTTCAGCAAGGGCGTGCGCCAAGCCCTGTCTTTGCGGGATAAGGGCTTTGGCGATTATCGGGAGCGCGAAAATTCGTGAGCCGGGGCTTGAATCAAGGCGGGCGATTCCACTATTTTTCCTGAGGACCGAGATCACGCGAGCAAAAGGAGGAACAGTATGAGGACCGAAACGCTTGAGTACAAAGACGGTGACGTGACCCTGAAGGGCTTTTTGGCCCTGGACGATCAGAGCGACCATAAGCGCCCCGGCATCCTGGTCATGCCGGAAGCCTTTGGCCTGGGTAAGCACGCCAAGGAACGCGCCCAGCGGCTGGCAGCCTTGGGCTATGTCGCCCTGGCCGGCGATCCGTATGGCGACGGCCTTGAGGTGGATGACCTGCAAGAGGCCATTAAGCACGCGGGCGCCATCCGCGAGACGGCCGAAAAGTTCCGCCAGCGGGGCCGGGCCGCCCTCGATACGCTGGCCGGGCTGCCCCAGGTTGATGCCGACCGTCTGGCCATGATCGGCTTCTGCATGGGCGGCTCCTTCTCGCTGGAGATGGCCCGCGACGGCGCGCCGCTGTGCGGCATCGTGTCGTTTCACGGCGCGCTCGAAACAGACACACCCGCCCAGGCCGGGCAGGTCAAGGCCAAGATTCTGGTCTGTCACGGCGCCGACGATCCCTTCGTGCCGCCCGAACACGTCAACGCCTTTCAGGAAGAAATGACCAAGGCCGGCGCGAACTGGCAAGTGATCAGCTATGGCGGGACCGTCCACAGCTTCACCAACCCGGATGCCGCAGCTGCCGGCATGGACGGCATTGCCTACCACGCGCAGACAGATAAGCGCTCGTGGAAGGCCATGCGGGACTTTTTTGACGAGATCTTCGCCTAGCGCGCTTCTCAATAGGCTGGAGTAGGTCGGATTAGCGGAGCGTAATCCGACGCATACGGGATGTCGGGTTACGCCTACGGCTAACCCGACCTACACGGCCATACATAATGGCGAATGGCTCTAGCCAACGGGCTACAGGCTGGCCGCGGGTTCGACGACCTGTTCGGCCAGCCGGTACCCTGTTCATTCATGTCGGCCGGGCGCTGCGAGCATATTTGCCGGATGGGGAGACGTACCACGCGGTCAGGTACGCAGACCGCGCCGTACGAGTCTGTTCGAGCACCCAGATCATTCCTATGAATATGAAGTTTTTCCCGCCCTGCCTCTTCCTCACAGTGTTCCTGCTCGGAGCTGCCACGGTTTCGGCTTCTGTCCCGGATCGCCATATCTTCGGCATTGTCTCTGATCGCTCGGCCTCTGCTCTGGCATCCGGTGCCGCCGCATTTCTCGACAAGCATCGGGGCTACGGCATTGTTCTCAGGACACCGTCACAGCTGCGCCAGATGAGCGATCAGGAGATCGCGCGTGAGCTTGAAAAGGCGAGTGTCATTTCGGCGGCGGCGTTTTTCGGTGACCAGGTCGCCCGCTTTACGAAGCTTGTGGAGGCGCATGCCGCGTCGAAGGTTTTTTATGCCGTCAGCTCGGCGCCGCAGCTTGTGAAACTTTCCCGAAACCAAAAGACATCGGTTTTTGCCGGTATGAGCGGTCAGCACGTCTTGGCCTTGACCAAGAGCCTCGCCGAGAATGAGACTTTGCGAGCCTGGCTCGAACGTATGCAAAAACAGTATCCCGGTCAGCACAGGTGGTTAGCCCTGAAAGCCTACTGGCAGGGCCGAGGGCGAGAAAACATGTTGGGTTTTCTCGAACATGTGGCGGCTGCAATAGACGCGACCATTACGCCGGTCGCTCTTGTCGAACGGCCCGGCCTTCGAGTCTATTCGGGTGGCAGGTTTATTACAGACGAAGCCGCCGTTGTAGCGCAGTCGGCCAAGGGCTGGATCGCTATCATCGATCATGACACCGGTGACCGAGCGGGCGACATTGATACCGTCAACCGCCTGTGTGCCGAGGCCGAAACAAAAGGCATGCAATGCCTCGCATTTTTTGCCCGTTGGGGAGAAACGAGCACGGCCGCGCTCAAGAAAATAGCGGATGTGAACCGGCAGTTTCCTGTCGCGGGAATCATCTCCTTGCAAGATTTTGTCATCGGCGGCGGTGAAGGCCGCCTGGCCTCGCTCGGACATATCGCAGAAATCGGGGTGCCCGTTCTGAAAGCCATTCGTGTCACTGACCGCACGGAAGCGGAATGGCGCTACTCGGACGACGGCCTGGCCTGGGATTCGGTGCATTATCGTATTGCCATGCCTGAGTTGCAGGGCATTGGACAGCCCCTTGTCGTAGCCGCAGCCTCTCCTGAAGATACGGACCCCGTGACCGGAGTCCGGCTCACACAAACCCTGCCTATTGACGACCAGATCGGTCTTGCGATCAGCCGGATAGATGCCTGGCGTCGGCTTCGGCACAAACAGAATGCTGACAAGAAGGTCGCCATTATCTATTACAACCATCCGCCGGGACGACATAATATCGGGGCGGATAATCTGGATGTCCCGGCCTCCCTGTATGAGATGCTCACCTGGCTGAGAGAGGCGGGCTATGGCACCGGTGAGTTGCCCGAAAGCCCGGCGGCGTTGCTCGGGCTCATCCAGGAAAAGGCCACGAACCTGCCGGAAGACCGCCAGGCCATTACCGCTATGGCCGCACAGGTCACAAATATATCCACAGCGGCATATGAGACCTGGCTGGGCGCGCTGCCGACCAGTCTCCAAGCTGAAATGGTTGAGGGGCCGCTGGGGTATCTGAATGCCCAGTTGACACGCATGCTGGCGGAAGGGGAGGGCGCTGCCGCGAAAAAGCTGGCGGAGCGCGTGACCGGCGATATCGAGCATGTTCTTGAAGGGGTCCGGCACCCGGCAAAAGATCGCGCGCTCAGGCTCCTGCATCAGTTACAGACAGAATATGAACGGGCGACAGGGGGCGAGCCTGATTTTCCGGAAATAGACGCGCTGACGCAGGCCCTGACACAAACGGGGATAGAAGGCTTGCGCGGCTGGGGACCGGCGCCCGGCAAGATTATGGTGCACGCCGACAATATCCTTCTTCCAGGACTCCGATTCGGGAATATTTTCATCGGCCCGCAACCCCCGCGCGGTTGGGAACTCAACGAGGAATTGCTCCACGCGAATATGAGCTTCCCGCCACCTCATCAGTATCTGGCATTTTACCTGTGGCTCCAGAAAGAGTTTCAAGCCGATGCCCTCGTGCATGTCGGACGCCATTCAACCTATGAGTTCTTACCCCGACGTGGTGTTGGGGTCGGCGCCAGCGATTATCCACTGCAAATTGCTTCGACGATCCCCGGCATCTATCCGTATATTGTTGACGGCGTCGGTGAGGGCATACAGGCCAAACGGCGCGGCCTGGCGATCATGGTTGACCATCTCACCCCGCCCCTGGGGGTCACCCCCTTGTATGATGACCTCCTGCGTCTCAGACAGCTCGTCGAATCCTATGAAGCCTCCGGGCCGGACAGTGCCGCCCCGGCAAAAGCCCGCGCCTTAGCCGCCATGCGGGATTTGATCGCTACACTGAACCTGAAGGAAGAACTGAGCGCTTCAATGGATGAGGAATTGCAAGCGCGAGGCATCAGCTTCGAGGAAGCGGACGGAGAGTTCCTCGTCCATGAGGTGGGGCATTATCTGACCCAGTTGCAGGAAGATTTCATGCCGCGCGGCTTACATGTGTTCGGCAGGGACTGGGACGCCGAGGCGGTTCAGCTCATGCTGGATTCCATCAGTGATGGTGATGACGCCAAGAGTGCTGCCTTTCGTCTGCCGCTGCAAAGCTCCCCGAAAGCGGAGCGGGTTGCCTTCCTCAACGCCCTGAATGGGGCGTTTGTGGAGCCGGGCAAGGGCAACGATCCGATCCGCACGCCTGAGGCCCTGCCGACTGGACGGAATTTCTATGCGCTCGATAGCTCCGTTTTACCGACCCGGCTGGGCTATGCCATGGGGCAAGAGCTGGCTGTCAAAGCCGTCGAGGACAACGAGACGACAGAAGATGGGCGAGAGGCGGTTATCTTATGGG
>WTHE01000774.1 GCA_011523315.1 Candidatus Binatota bacterium | reverse complement strand
GGTCGCGCTGATACACTGTCGCGGGATGTGTGACGGTTGCCGGGTTGAAAAATGAACTGAGGGATGCCTGCACTGAGGCAGGTTTGCTCGCGCCGCTCGTGTCTGCTACCAGTGAGACTGTCGATGCGTCTGGTCGTTGGTGTCGGCGTGGCGGGCTGAGGGCTGAGAATGGAAAGACGCCCGAGCCGTGCGCTCGACACGGAGCCGACAGGAGCCTGGATGTGTCGCCTGCACGGCTGTGGGAGGGGGTTGATAAGTCTTTGATTTTTCTGGTGTTTTGAGCGGATGTCCAAAAAGGGACTGATAAGTGCCTGATTTTCCTCACTTTTTGCTTGACCCCCCCTTTTTTGCAAAAAAGGTCTGATAAGTTATTGATCTCCCTGGATATTTAATAGTAGAACAATGTTCTAAAAAATGACCTTTCACCTTCTCTGCTTACTACGCTCAATACGGGTGTCTGGCTCAATCAGCTCTTCCTGAGACACGACTCAGTTTCTCCTCCTCTTCTCCTGCCCGCTTTTGGCGTGGTAGAGTGCCAGGAAACCCATGTTCGTGGACAGGAGGAAAGCACTATGCCAGTCAAAGCCGGTTGGGAAGGTCGTTATTATGAAGATTTTGAGGTCGGGGACGTGTACCGCTGTCGGCTCGGTCGGACGGTGACCGAAAACGATAATATCTGGTTTACCCTGCTGACCAATAACACCAACCAGATCCATTTCAATACCGAGTACGGCAAACAGACCGAGTTCGGGCAGTGTCTGATCAACAGTGTGCTGACCCTGGCGATTGTGGCCGGGCTGGGCGTGGCCGATGTGAGCGAGAACGGCTTTAACCTGGGCTGGGATAATGTCGTCCTGCCTAACCCGGTGTTTGCCGGCGACACCCTGTACTCCGAATCCGAAGTCCTGGAAACGCGCGAGTCCCGGTCCAAACCCCAGTGGGGCATTGTCAAGGTCGAAACGCGCGGCGTCAAACAGGACGGCACTCTGGTGTGTAAATATACGCGCAACGTCATGGTCTGGAAAAAGGCTCACGCGCCAAAGCAGGACCTCTTCCCTGAAGTCAAACAGGCCTGACGCCGCTATGGAATGCCAGCGCCATCTCTTCTCCCTGCCCGAGGACCAGCACTACCTCAACTGCGCGTACATGTCGCCGCTGCTGAAATCGGTCGAGGCGGCCGGCATTGTCGGGCTGCGGCGCAAGGTCAATCCGGCCGAGCTTGTCCCGGCTGATTTTTTTGATGAAACACACGAGTTGCGCCGCCTGTTCGCCCGGCTGGTCAATACCACGCCAGAGCGGGTCGCGCTGGTGCCGGCGGTGAGCTACGGCATGGCCATTGCCAGTCACAATACCCGGCTGCGGCCGGGCCAGAATGTGGTCATCCCGGGCGAGGAGTTTCCGAGCAATGTGTATGCCTGGATGGCCCAGTGTCAGCACGGCGGAGCGTGCCTGCGTTTTGTGGAGCGTCCGGACCAGGGGACGACCGACAGTTGGACGACCCGTCTCCTCGACGCCATAGACCGCAGCACTGCGGTGGTGACGCTCAGCACGGTCCACTGGACCGACGGCACGCCGTTTGATGTGGACCGGATTGGACGACGGGCGCGCGAGGTCGGCGCCCTGTTCATTGTCGATGGCACGCAGTCGATCGGGGCCGTCCCGTTTGACTGCGCCCAGGTGCGGCCGGACCTGCTGGTGTGCGCCGGCTACAAGTGGCTGTTCGGTCCCTACCAGTACTGTTTTGCGGTGGTGGGCGACCGGCTGCTGGACGCCGAGCCGTTTGAACACAACTGGATCACCCGCAAAAACAGTCAGGACTTCAGCGCCCTGATCAACTACCAGTCCGAGTTTCAGCCCGGAGCACAGCGGTTTGACGCCGGCGAGCGGTCTAACTTCATTCTGGTGCCGATGCTGCTCGAAGCGCTGAAACAGCTGGAGCGCTGGGGTATCGCCAATATTCGGGCTTATTGCGCCCGGCTCAGCAGCGGGCTGGCCGAGACGCTGGCAGACAGCCCATTCTCGCTTGGCACCGAGCGCTCGGCCCACCTGTTCGGCGTGCGGCTGCCCGACGCCGGGCAGATCCCGGCCATTCTTGCCGAACTCCGCCGTCGCCGGGTGTACGTATCCCAGCGTGGCAGCTCGATCCGGGTCTCGCCCCACGTCTATAATCGTACCGAGGATATCCAGGCCCTGGCCGAAGCGTTGCTCAGGGCGGTCGGTTAGCGCATGTTCACCGGACGTGAGCCCGGCGCCCGGCGGGCGATGGCTATATTTTGAGGTTCAACTCGATAAAGCCGAAGTTGGCGTCGCTGCCGGAATAGATGTGGTTGACGATGCTGTCGCCGAACGCATGGGCGAAGTACACATGCACGTTGAGATTCTCGTTGATCGTGTAGTTGAGTGTGGTTTCGATAATCTGAAACAGGTCGCGCCTGCCAAAGACCGGGCGGCCGGCGAAACCAAAGCCGACTTGACGGTCTTCAAGGGTTGCGCCCGCCCCCTGGTACCACAGGTCATTCTTCTCGCTGACGCGAATGTAGTGAAAGTCGGTTCGCCAGATCAGCCCTTTGAGCGGACGCAGAATGAGCTGGAAGAAGATGTCCTCGTTGTTCATCAGATTATAGAAGGTGGAAAACGAATAGACGCGCGCCGTTGGGAGCATTTGAAAAAAGGTCTTGTGGTCGCCGTCGTTGGGGTCGTCGTCGCCCGAGCTGCGGTTGTAGCCAATACGGAACCAGGGGTTCCAGGGCAGCCCGCTGGGTTGCCAGCCGGCCTCGGCGGCAAACGCCCAGGCGGAGTGGTCCTGTCTGCCCCAGTCGCCGCTCTGCCCGGCGCCCCACCCCATCAGGTCAATCGGTCCCGACGCGGTCGGTATGACGTGGATGAGATTGCCCCCGTAGGCATGCACGGCAATATGACGCCGGTCGGCGTTGCGCACCGCAGCCGGCCGATTGTCGGTTGGCCGCAGCCCGCGGTCGTCGGCGTAGTAGATATGGAAGAGCCGGGCGTCGCTCGTTTCCGCGAACGCCGGTTTTGTGACGTTGAACCCGGTGTAGAGCACCTCAATGTCGTCTATGGTCTTGATGCCGGCCAGGTCGAAACCGCCCTGGGTGGGATGCGAGCCATGGACGGTGAGGTTATACGCGCCTCTGGTGTAGCTTGCCGTAAAGCCGTCGTACGATCGCCCGGTGTGTGACCAGGCGAACGGGCCGATCATACGCTGCGAGACGCGAAAACGTTTGACCCAGTCAATCGTGGGGTCCTGGCTTAGCACCTCCGCACCCGCTGCAAACAGCATGCGGCCGCCTTTGAGCCTGAGACCTGCTATCCCCAGCTTCTTGAGCGTCACATGCGCCTGCTTGAGAAAGATGACCGAATCGTCGTCTCTGCGGTTGTGCACCCGATACACATGACCCAAACCGAACGCGCCCTGTGGAGCCGGACCGACAGCGTCGTCGGGCAGACCCAGCAGCGACGTATTTTGCGTCTCAACGTACAGCTCGAAGAAGTTGTCCGTCCACTTGAGGCCCAGCCTCGCGTTGGTGGCGGCGTAGGCATAGCTGTTGTCGCCCGAGCTTGGGCCAAACCAGTCCCAGAACTCGCCGCGCACCCGCAGGAAGGCCGAGAGCGACAGATTGTCTGATATCTGCGAGAGCGGCAGTTCCGCCTTCAGCGGCGCGGGGGCCAGGAGGAGGAGGCTCACTCCCACCAACCACACGCATCGCCATTGAGTCGTGCGGCAGAGATGACCCAGTGTCTGACGGATCGTTTCGACGGCTTTCGCCAGGGTCTTTTCACAAATGTTCATAATCTTTCTCAAGTGAACACGTCAGAGCAAAACGCTCGATGACTGCAAGCAGCTGCGGCTACTCCGTCACGAAGAGACGGATGATGACGCCGCCCATCACGTCACCGAGCTTGAAGTCCTTGCGTGGCGACCCGGGATGGTTGTTGTGGCATGTGACACACGCCTCGACATTGGCCACATCCGCATAGATGGCCACGAAGCTTTGATTCCCGGCGATATTCTCCTCGGCATAGAAACGCTCGGTGGGATTGTCCTTCACGTGCTGAAGGCCCTGCTCCTCCAC
>WTHE01000228.1 GCA_011523315.1 Candidatus Binatota bacterium | reverse complement strand
ACTGTGGGGCAACCGCGACTGGATCAAAACCCTCATCTCCCAGCTGGCGCTTGACTGGGTCCGGCGGGCTCTGCTCGGGCTTCCGATCAATGAGGCCAGTTTTATTCGGAGATAGGTTCCGTTATCGAGAAATCCCCTTGATTCGCGCCTTTATCGCGGTTACTCTGGCTCCATCCGTAGTCGAAGAAATAGCGAAAGTCCAGGCTGTCCTGCGCCGAGCCGACGGCGAGCCGGGCGCGGTGCGTTGGACCCGGGTTGAAAATATGCACCTGACCCTGAAATTTCTGGGGAATATCGATCAGCATCAGGTCGCTCCTATCCTGACCCGGCTGCGGCATGTCGGACGCGACTGCCCGGCGTTTCAGGTCGAAGCCCGCCAGTTGGGCGGATTCCCGAGTCTGGGGCGGCCGCGGGTCATCTGGGCCGGGCTGCACGACACCGCGAACGCTGAGGCTCTCCAGGACGAGCAGCACTCCCCGTTGCCTGGGTTGAGCAAAGCCATTGAAACGGCTCTGTCAGAGCTGGATTTTCCGGTCGAACAGCGCGCCTTTCGCCCCCATGTCACGCTTGGTCGGGTCCGTTCTCAGCGCGGCTGGGACCGCATCTTGCCCCTCGTCCAGGACTACCGGCACACCTCTTTTGGCACGAGTGTCATAGACCGGATCAGCCTGTACCGCAGCGACCTGGAATCCAACGGGCCGATCTATACCGCCTTGGGATCGGTCCCCCTCATAAAGGAGTAGCCATGGCGAGTGAAAAACACGACAGAGACCGCGAGCGAGCGCTTGATCTGGCGGTCAGCCAGATCGAAAAACAGTTTGGCAAGGGCTCAATCATGCGGTTCGGCGAAGACGCCGTCATCCAGGACATTGAGGCCATCTCGACCGGTTCGCTGACCCTGGACCTGGCCTTGGGCATTGGCGGGCTGCCGCGTGGCCGGGTGGTTGAGATCTACGGCCCTGAGTCGTCGGGAAAAACGACCCTGGCCCTGCACGTGGTAGCTCAGGCCCAGAAAAAGGGTGGCACCTGCGCCTTTGTGGACGCCGAACACGCGCTCGATATGGCCTACGCCCAAAAGCTGGGCGTACAGGGCGACGAGTTGCTGATCTCCCAGCCGGACAACGGTGAGCAGGCGCTCGAGATTACCGAAACCCTGGTGCGCAGCGGGGCGATTGATATCGTTGTCGTCGACTCGGTGGCCGCCCTGGTCCCCCGGGCAGAGATTGAGGGGGAGATGGGCGAGCCACAGATGGGACTCCAGGCCCGTCTCATGTCCCAAGCCCTGCGCAAGCTGGTCGGGACGATCTCACGCTCAAAGACCATGGTCGTCTTCATCAACCAGGTGCGGATGAAGATCGGCGTGATGTTCGGCAATCCGGAGACCACGACCGGCGGAAACGCCCTCAAGTTTTATGCCTCGGTGCGTTTGGACATTCGTCGGACCGGAGCGGTCAAGAGCGCTGACGCGGTTGTCGGCAATCGCACCAAGGTCAAGGTGGTGAAAAACAAGGTTGCGCCACCGTTCAAAGAGGCCGAGTTCGATATCTTGTACGGCCGGGGTGTGTCAAAAGAGGGTGAGTTGATCGACATCGGGACCGACCAGGGCATTATCGAGAAAGCCGGGGCGTGGTACTCGTACGGCGGAGACCGGATCGGCCAGGGCCGCGAAAACGCCAAGGCTCATCTCCGGGACAATCCTGACATCGCCACTGACATCGAGGGCCGCATCCGGGAGAAGTTCGGGCTGAGCGTCGCTATCCCCCAGGCCGAGGCCCAAGAGGCTGTCGAATAAGACGGAGCGGTGCTCTGCGCTAAATCGCCCCGGCTTCCTTGAGGGCGGCCATGTCCGCCTCTGAATAGCCCAACTCGGCCAGAATCTCGGCGTTGTGCTGGCCCAGCAGCGGTGAGCTGCTGATCGGCACCGCCGAGGCAGACAGCTTGATCGGGTTGCCGGCGGTCAGGTATGTGCCGCGCACCGGATGCTCGACCTCGACGATCATGTCCCGGGCGTGCAGATGGGGGTCGGTCAGCAGCTCGCCGGTGTCCTGGCAGGCGCCGCACGGGACGCCCGCCTCGGCCAGCAGCCGCATCACTTCGTGTTTGGGCCGCTGGCTGGTCCAGTCCTCGATAAAGGCGTTCACCTCATCCCTGCGCTCCACCCGCGCCTTGACCGTGTCATAGCGCGGGTCGCCGATCAGCTCTTCGCGACCGATGGTGCGCAGCAGCGGATGCCACATCTGCTGCTGCGCGATGATGAACACATAGTCATTCGGGCCGCCGGGATGACAGCGGTAGGTCGTGGCCGGCACAAACGGGCCGAGCTGATTGCCGTTGCGCTCCACCGGTCGCCCGGCGCGCTGATGGTCGCGCAGACTGACCCGGACCAGATTGACCACCGCGTCCTGCATCGACACCTCAACCTGCTGTCCTTCACCGGTCGCGTGGCGCTGCATCAGCGCGGCCAGAATCCCGATGGTGCAGTGCATGCCGGTGCCCGAATCGCCGACGCACGCCCAGGTCACCGTCGGTGGCGCGTCAGGAAAACCGGTGACGCTCATCGAACCGCCCATAGCCTGGGCGATCGGCTCATAGCTCTTGTAGTGGCTGTGGGGACCGTAGGTGCCAAAGCCCTTGATGCTGGCCAGGATCAGGCCGGGGTTCAGGCTCTTGAGCTTCGGGTAGGCAAAGCCCAGACGGTCCAGGACGCCCGGCCCGAAGTTTTCCAGCAGGACATCGCCCGTTTTGATCAGTTTGCTGAACACCTCTTTGCCCCGAGCGCTTTTGAGGTTGACCGTCAGGCTGCGCTTATTGGCGTTAAAGGTCAGAAAGAACAGACTGTCGGCGCCCGGCTGATCGCCCAGACTGGTCCGGGCGACATCGCCCTTGCCCGGTTCCTCAACCTTGATGACCTCGGCTCCGAGCCAGGCCAGCATCTGTCCGCACGACGGACCGGCCTGGTTATTGGTGAGGTCAATTACCCGAATACCGGCCAGCGCACTGGTCTGGGTCATGTCCGTGCTCCTTGGAAGGGGACGCTGATGGAAGAGATCAGCGTCCCCCTTGTGACAGGGGATGGCGTACTAGGCCAGGGCCTGGATGATATCGTCGGCCTCACACACGGTGGCAAAGGCTGACAGTATCCCACCCAGGATGACCTGATGAGCCTCTTCGCTGGTGGCGATACAGCAGTCCTTGGGGATGGTCAGGGAATAGCCGCGGTCGATCCCGTCCCGGGCTGTGCCCTCGACAACGCCGTCGGTGGCGACGCCGGTGAGGATCAGGTGGTGCAGCCCCTGGGCTTCAAGAATGCCGGCCAGCGGGCTGGCGTAAAAGGCGCTGACCCGTGTTTTAACCAGGACGATGTCCTGGGACTGAGGGCTGAGCGTGTCATGAATCTCGGCTCCCCAGCTGCCGTCCTGGAGGGCTTGGAGTTCCTTCATGTTTGCCCACAGCGGGGCGTTGGTGGGCAGATCGACATAGTCCGGTCGGTAGGCGTGGCGGACATGAATGACCGGCACGCCAGCCTGCCGAGCCGCAGCGGCGAGCTTGCTGATGGTCTCCAGGATACCCTGTTCCCGGATGCGCCTGGGCATCGTGCCGCCGGTCAGCTTTCCACCGAATTTGCCGTCTTCATGAACGATGTCATTCTGACAATCCATGATGAGCAGCGCGGTTTGGCCCTGGGGCAGTGTCACTGTGCTCATAGCCTCCTCCTTTAGCGGGGCGTCAGGACGACCCGCCGGTTTTTGGCCCGCCCGTCCGGGTTATCGCTGCCGTCCGGGTTCTGGTTCGGTTCAACAGGCGAGGACTCGCCCATGCCGACCGAGTCGAGCCGCGCGGCCGCGACCCCCTGGGCTTCCAGATAGCCGGCAACCGCCGCCGCCCGTCGCTCGGACAGGGCCTGGTTATACGCCTCAGAGCCCCGCGAGTCAGTATGCCCCTCGACCGTGATGTGGACAGCGGGACACTCGGTCAGCCGTGCGGCCACTGTATTGAGCACGGGCTCGAATTCAGGTCGGATGTCCGACTCATCGAAGTCAAACATGACGCCCGGCAGGACCAGTCCTTCACACGGGTCCGGTTCCGGGGGAG
>WTHE01000329.1:2201-4094 GCA_011523315.1 Candidatus Binatota bacterium | reverse complement strand
GAGAGGGCTTGCGGGAGGGGCTGAGGGGCCTGTTCGGACGCTAAGCGCTCCGCTTGGGCGCATCTTCACCCTTCTGGCCCTCCTGTCCGCCCAGGAGCCGGCCAATCGCCCGCTCCACCCGTCGTAGCCGACGGACCAGGTCGGGCAGCCTGGGCAGCAGGGCCGAATAGCGGCGCCAGGAAAAGATATCGACGGCCGGATACCCGCCGATAACGGAGTCGGGCGGAACATCGTTGGGAATGCCGCTCTTGGCCGCCACCCGCGTCTTGTCGCCGATCGTCAAATGACCGGCAACACCGACCTGGCCGCCCATTTGCACCCCTGCCCCGACTTTCGTGCTGCCCGACAGCCCGACCTGGGCGGCCAGCAGCACGCCCTGGCCCAGCTCGCAGCCGTGGGCGATCATCACCAGATTGTCGATCTTGGTCCCCCGGCCGATATGCGTCGCCCCCAGGGTGGCCCGGTCAACCGTGGTGTTGGCGCCGATTTCGACCTCGTCCTCAAGCACGACATGACCGGTCTGCGGATTCGGCACGACTGTCCCGTCGGGCAGCGGCACATAACCGAACCCGTCGCCGCCAACGACCGCCCCACTCTGCAGGACGACCCGGTGGCCGATGCGTGTGCCTTCGCGCACCACCGCCCCGGCATGGGCGGTAAACCGGTCGCCAATCCTGACCTGGGGATAGATAACGACATGGGCGGCCAGACGCGCCTCGCGGCCAATCACCACCTCGTCTCCCACCACGGCGTAGGGCCCGATTGAAGCACCCTCGCCAATCCGGGCCGAGGGCGCAATCACGGCCGTGGGATGAACCCCCGCAGGCGGGACGTAGGGCAGATAAAACCAGCCCAGCACCTGGGACAGGGCCAGCGCCGGGTTGTCCACCCGGACCAGGGCCAGCCTGTCCGCAAGCTGACCGAGCGACACGTCCCGGGCGACCAGAACCGCCGCCGCCCTGGTCATCGGGAGTTTGGCCGCGTATTTTTTGTTGGTCAGAAAGGTCAGCTCTGCCGGCCCGGCCTCTTCAATTGGCTTGATGCCGGCAATCTCCAGCGCGCCGTCGCCGTGGAGGTCGGCGCCTAAGCGCTCGGCGATTTCTGCAAGTTTCATCCAGCCTCTCCTTTCACTCTTGCCTATGTGCCGCCCTGTCAGTATCCCACCACTATCGGCCCGCCCTTTGCTTGTCACTCCCCGGCCGGTGTGTTAGGAACACCTCTGGCCTGCGCCAAAATCCGGGACGAAAACGCGAAGGCATTCATGCAAACACTCAAACTGGGGATTCCCAAAGGCAGTCTGGAAGCCACCACCATCGACCTGTTTCGCAAAGCCGGCTGGAAAATCACCACCAGCTCGCGGAGCTATTTTCCCAGCATTGATGACCCGACGCTGCGCTGCATGCTGGTCCGGGCTCAAGAGATGGCCCAGTATGTGGAATCCGGCGCGCTGGATGTCGGACTGACCGGCAAAGACTGGATCATGGAGCAGAACGCCGATGTCGAGGTGGTCAAAGATCTGGTCTACTCCAAGGCCAGCTTTCAGCCAACCCGCTGGGTCCTTGCGGTGCCGCACGATTCGCCGATCAGAACTCCCCAGGATCTGCACGGCAAACGGGTCGCCACCGAACTGGTCGCCTACACCAAACGCTATTTTGCCGAACGGGATATCGATGTCGCGGTCGAATTTTCGTGGGGCGCGACCGAGGCCAAGGCGGCCGAGGAACTGGTTGACGCGATTGTTGAGGTGACCGAGTCCGGTTCGACCATCCGCGCCCACGGCCTCAGGATCATCCACGAGCTGTTCACCTCCAACCCGCAGCGGATTGCCAACCGTCGAGCCTGGCAGGATCCGGCCAAAAAGGAGCACATCCAGCAGATTGCCCTGCTGTTGAC
>WTHE01000329.1:0-2191 GCA_011523315.1 Candidatus Binatota bacterium | reverse complement strand
GCCCTGCTGCTGACCGGCGCCCTGGAAGCCGAGGCCAAGGTCGGGATCAAGATGAACGTGCCCAAGGAGAAGCTCGACCACATCGTCGAGATGTTGCCGAGCCTGACCGCACCGACCGTCTCACCGCTGTACAAGACCCCGTGGTTTGCGGTGGAGAGCGTGATCAGCGAGAGCCGGGTCAGAGAGCTGATCCCCCAGCTCATCAAACACGGCGCGGTGGGGATTATCGAATATCCCCTGAACAAAATAATCTAGGCGCAAAAAAGCCCGCACCGAAAGATGCGGGCTGAATGCGAATCTCGGATCGCTATTCCTCTTCTTCTTCGATGGGCTCGGTCAGCCGCCTGCCCCGATAGTAATACGCGCCGTCGGTGCCGATATGGGCGCGGTGCGACAGGTGGGTTTCACCGGTCTGGGTATCCGTCCGCAGCGCCGGGGCCGACAGGGCGTGGTGGGCACGCCGCTTGTTGCGTTTGGTGCGCGAGGTTCGTCGTTTGGGGACCGCCACAGGGTTTCCTTTCTGCGCTCAGACTCAGGCCGGGGCTTCGTCGACCTGTTCCTCCATGGTGCTGAGGAAGGCGTCCTTGTCCGCTCCGGGCATGATGAAAATCCCCTCCCAACCACACACCTCTTCGCACAGCTGGCAGCCAACGCAGGTCTTTTCGTCAACATCGACACGGCCGAGGTACTGCGGGCCGTTATGGACCGAGGGCGTGATACAGTCAAAAGGACACACGTCAATACACACGCCACAGCCGTTGCAGTTATCGAGATGGACGACCGCGATGGGCCGCTCAACCCGCTTCAAGACAGAGGTCACCGTCCCGAAGGTATCCAAGATGGCGGCGTCGGGGCAGATCACGCCGCAGGCCCCACAGTCGATACACAGCGAAGGTTCGATAAAGTAGGCTTTTTTGGACTCGCCGCTGATGGCTTTGGTCGGACAGCGCTTCTCGCAGGCGCTACACCCGGTGCAGTTTTCCGCCACGATGGTGAACGGCATACGGCCACTCCCTATTTCTGCATCTCGTCGAGGATTTCGTCGGCCCGGCCCTCTTCGATCAGTTGGTCGTTTTTTCGGCCTTCCCGAAAGGCGAGCCAGGTGAAGTACAACACCAGAAACATCAAGCCGACAATGGGGATATTGTCGGGCTTGGTGATGATTTCAACGAACTGTTCCCAACCTGTTTTCTGCATAACTGCCCCAACACTAGCGAGCCCCCCACACTTTGTCAACGAAGGGGGCGCGTCGCCCACACACCACGCCCGGTTTGACACGCCCGCCCCCTCCCCTTGCGGCACAGGGGTTTTTCGGTATACATGGGAGCGATTCTGGGCAGGGAAAAAGGAAAGGGTATTCATGTTAGGATGGCTGCCTGAAGACGTCTCGCCGTATGGAGCGGAGATCGATTCGCTCTTCTATTTCATCTACTACCTGACTGCTGCGGCTTTCATTGTCGTCACCGCCCTGATGCTCATCTTTCTGTTCGTGTACCGGGACCGGGGCGACCGGCGGGCGGCCTACACCCACGGCAACACCCCGCTGGAAATCATCTGGACGATCATTCCGGCCATGGTCTTCATCGGTCTGGGGCTGGCCAGCACCTCGCTGTGGGAAGATATCAAGCTCGTGCCGCCCGATACGAATACCGTGGTAAAGGTGACCGGCAAGCAGTTCAACTGGGAAATCCTGTACCCCGGCCCGGACGGCGAGTTCGATACCGCCGACGACAAGCAGGCCGATAACGATATCCGGGTTCCGGCCGGCGAGCCGATCCGCGTTATTCTGGCCTCCAGAGACGTGATCCACAGCTTTTTTCTGCCCAACCTGCGCTTTAAGCAGGATACCGTTCCGGGTCGAGAGATCATCGGCTGGTTTCAGGCCAACAAGCCGGGCCGGTATGAGATCCCGTGCGCCGAGCTGTGCGGCTTTGGCCACTCGGGCATGGTGGGCTGGCTGTACGCCCTGGCCCCGGACGAGTACCAGGCCTGGGTAGACGAGCAGTGGCCGCCACCGCCGTCGGCAGCCCCGGAAGCGACCGCCGCAGCCCCGGACATGCCTGACGCCCCGGAAGCGGCGGCTACGGACGCCGCCCCCGACATGACCGAGGCAGCCCAGACCACCACCGAATAAGCGGCGACTGAGCCAGACCAAGCCATAGGAGACATACCATTAGCGACGCAGGAGCCG
>WTHE01000363.1 GCA_011523315.1 Candidatus Binatota bacterium | reverse complement strand
AGCCACGCCGGCCAGCCCCCGGAGCGTTTCGCTCTGCTGCTCCAGGGTTTGGGCCCGCCCCTCCGAGGCCAGCAACACGATCAGCATGATTACACACTGCGGTATGAGCTTGTGCATACGCCTTCCCCCGTGTCGGTGCGGTCAGGCCGACAGGACAGCCCGAAGTGTGGGCTTTGTCAAGAGCGAGTGGTATGCTGAACGCCATTCCGGACAGGCGAGCGGAGAGACGCATGCTGGACAACATCATTCTGCTGACCGACTCGTACAAAGAAACCCACTGGAAGATGTATCCGCCCGGAACGCGGACGATTTATTCCTATCTGGAGGCCCGACGGGGGGGCGAGTATGGCGAGGTGATGTTTTTTGGCCTGCAATACTTCCTGCTGAAGTATTTTGCCGGGGCGGTAGTCTCGGCGGAAAAGATCGAGCGGGCGGCCCGGTTCGTAGCGGCCCACTTTGGCGCGCCCGAGGTGTTTAACCGGGAGGGCTGGGAGCACGTCCTCAGTCGGCACGGCGGAACCTTGCCGGTCGAGATCCGGGCTGTGCCCGAAGGCTTGGTCGTGCCCGAGGGCAACGTGCTGCTGACGATTGAAAACACCTGTCCGCGCTGCGCCTGGCTGGTCAATCATCTGGAGACCGTGCTGGTCGAGCTGTGGTACCCGTGCACGGTGGGGACCATCTCGCGTGAGATGAAGAAGATTATCCGGGCCGGCCTGGAGCGGTCGGGAACGCCGAGCGACGAGGTGCTGGACTTCAAGCTGCACGACTTTGGCTTTCGGGGTTCGACCTCGCCCGAGTCCGCAGCGCTCGGCGGAGCAGCCCATCTGGTGAATTTTCAGGGCACGGATACCCTGGCGGCTTGCGAGCTGCTGATCGACTCCTACGCGGCCGATATGCCGGGGGTAAGCATTCCGGCGGCCGAACACTCCACGATCACGGTCTGGGGCGAAGACGCCGAGGGGGATGCGTTCGCCCATATCCTCAAGCAGTATCCGGCCGGTCTGGTGTCGGTCGTGTCGGACTCGTGGGATGTGTATCGGGCATGCCGGGAGTTGTGGGGGGAGCGGCTCAAAGAGCGGGTGCGGCAGCGCCAGGGCTGTCTGGTCGTCCGGCCCGACTCCGGCCCGCCCGAGGTGGTCGTGCCGGACTGTCTCGACGTGTTGGGCGAGCGGTTCGGCTTTTCCGTCAACCCCAAGGGCTACCGGGTTCTACCCGACACGCTGCGGCTGATCCAGGGCGACGGCATCAAGCGCCAGACCCTGGCCGGTATCGTAGACGCCATTCTGGAGCGCGGCTGGTCGCTCGACTGTGTCACCTTCGGGTCGGGCGGCGGGCTGCTCCAGGACTGTAATCGGGATACCCAGAATTTTGCCCTCAAGTGTGCCTACGGGGTGGTGGGCGACGAGGCGCGCGAGGTGTGGAAACGGCCGGCCACAGATCCCATGAAGGACAGTAAGCGGGGGCGGCTGATGCTGGTGGAGGGCGACACAGACCGACGCTATATGACCGTCGCCCAGGGGACGCCGGGGGCGAGCGACGTGCTGGTTCCGGTCTTTC
This sequence comes from Candidatus Binatota bacterium, assembly GCA_011523315.1. Classification (GTDB taxonomy): domain Bacteria; phylum Desulfobacterota; class Binatia; order Bin18; family Bin18; genus JAAXHF01. The sequence continues at coordinate 2,557 of WTHE01000363.1, read as the reverse complement.
GGGATGGCCAGCTGCTGCACACCTGGACCCTGGAGCAGGTACGGGCGCGGGCCGCGCTGGGATAGAAAGAGGCAACGTGCCACCAGTTCATGTGTCGGCGGGCACGTTTCCTCTTTGGGGCGTCGCCCCTACTGTTCATTCCACGAGCGGCGTTCTTTTTTGAAGAAATCCTGGTGGCGGAGCATGATCTCCGATTCGGCGTCGAGCAGATGGGCGATCAAGGCCGCCCGGACCCACATGCCGTTTTCGGCCTGGGCGAAGTACATGGCCCGAGGGTCGCTGTCCACATCGGGCGAGATCTCGTCGTTGCGGGGGAAGGGGTGCAGAATCGCCGCATACTCGCGCATCTTGTGGAGCTGCCTGCGGTCGAGGATGAAGCGCTGGCGGTCGAGTTGGCTCAGAAACGCGGCCACCTCTTCGTCGTCGTGCTCGTGCTGAACCCGGGTCATATACACCAGGTCGGCCTGTTCGATGCAGTCGGCCAGGGCCGGCCGCTCGTACACGGTGACCCCCGCCTCGACCAGATCGGACTGTAGGTCGGCGGTGACGCTCAGCCGGGGGTGCTCGGGACCGACGAAATACATGCTCACGTCTTCGTGCTGGGCGAGCAGTTCGGCCAGCGAACGGATGGTCCGGCTGCGGCCCACATCCCCACAGAACAGATAGGTTTTGCCGTCCAGGCCGGCCCGCAGGTTTGGCCAGCGGGTACGCAGGTCGGATAGCCGTCGGCCGAGGTTGCGGTCATCAGCCTCGGGATCGCCCTCCCGATCCCGGAATTTGAACACCTCCTGAATCGTATAATAGTCGAGCAGGGCCTGGGTCGGATGCTCGTCCGCGCCGGAGCCGCCGTTCACAATCGGCACCGGCTTGTCCATGTCGTTCATCTTGTAGGCGAAACACTCGGCCAGCTTGGGCATGGCGTCGCGCAGGATGACGGTATCGAAATAGGTGCTGAACATCATGATCGAGTCGAGATCGGATTCGCCCTTATAGGCCGACGACACGGCCGGGTTGCGGATCTCGGCGTAGTCCATGCCTAGATGCTGACAGGCTCTGACAAAGGACAGAAAGGTCCGGGTCGAGGCTTGGGTGAAGTGCAGCATGGCCGACTTGTCACACAGGGTCTCCCGCAGCAGCCGGCTGCCCCGCCGGTTGCGCGCCAGCTGCCGGATCATGGTCGCCAGCCCGGTCAGGCGGTCCAGCAGCTCGCGGTCGAACTGGGCCGAGAAGATCACGTGTTTGAGCCGATTGTTACGCTGAAATTCCTGCACCTTCATCATGACCGGGCGGTTCAGCCGCGGCTCGAACTCGCGCAGGTGCTGTAAACGGGCAGATGTGTCTGTGTAATCCACCGCTCCCTCCCGAGGCTGGGGCATGATAGCGCCGCGCCCGGCGGGCGACAAGAGCAGACTGGGGAGGAGGGGCTTGCTGGCAAGTGAAGGGAGCTGTGATTCAGAAAAGCGTTGACAGGGCGGGGCTTTTCACGCGCTACGGCGCAACAGCTCGGCCAACACCTCACCCTGGCGTTCCAGCGCCTTGCCCTGGCGGTCGAGCGCTTGACCCTGGCGGTCGAGCGCCTGACCGACCATGCGGGTGTTTTCCCGCATATTCTCGGCCAGCACGTCAATTTCTCGATCTCGCCGCGCACCGGCTTCCCCCATCCGCTTCAAGCCCACAAGGATCGCAAGGAGCCCCCCGCCGCTGACGGCAAGTTGGGCAACCTCTACCCATCTCGTACTACCGGCGGCAACAGCCTGTAACTGCAATGCGGCGACTGCCTCCCGCGCCAGCTGTAAAAGTTCGGCTTCCATGCTGTCCCCCTGCCGGAACATAGCCACATCCGATCCGCAAAAAAAGAGGCGCCAAGGGCGGGAGCGGAATCAGGGACAGCCAGCCAAAGGTCCAGAGCGGTTTACGCTGAGTTGTAGCTATATTGCTTCGCCTCGGTCATGCCGGACGTGATCCGGCATCCAGAGGCCGGGAGGCTGGGCGCCTGGATTCCTGCTTGCGCAGGAATGACGGACAGCTACACAGCATCGGAATTTGCTCTAAGGGAGCTGTTCAGCGTACCATTTACAGTGGCGACCGATACCACTTACATGCGCCAATGGTCGGTGTACGATCGCACCAGCCTTGCAGAGCCCGTCCTCTAAGCCATAAGCGACGTAGCGCTTGCCTGCATGAATCTCGACGACTTTTCCCCGGAGTCCTGAGACCTTTGCTGTCAGCTCGTCCATAACTCGCGCGGACCACACTCGACACTCGGCTGCCGGAAGGGCATTCAGTGTCCGGTCATAGGGTGCGATTGTGGTCTCGGGAGCAAGCAAGCCGTATTTGGCACTCAATATGTACCAAGGAACACCAAGCTGCTCCGCGTAGGCGCGTCGGCAACGCCAAAGCCGTGAATTGTACAGGTCTTTGGCAGAACTAGGAGAACTGCGTTTGGACTTGACACACCCGACCAAGATCAGATTCGGCAAAGTGTCTTTCTGCGACGGCATTCGTTTCCTTTCAGCGGAGGACGCTGTCCCTCGCGCGTGTCTGGATTGTACACCTC
>WTHE01000297.1 GCA_011523315.1 Candidatus Binatota bacterium | reverse complement strand
AGATAAGGAGGTTCGGATGATCCACCTGCTGTACTTCATTACCCGAAAGGCGTCGCTCGGCGAGGCCGAGTTCCACCGCTACTGGCGTGACACCCACGGCCCGATTGCGGCTAGAATTCCGCAGCTGGTGCGCTATGAACAGAGCCACCGGATTCCGTTTGCGGACACCAACTCGTCCTATGACGGCGCGGCCGAGGCCTGGCTGGAGGACGAGGCCGCGTTTCAGGCTCTGCGCGAGACGCCCGAATATGTGGACGGCGCGCTGGCCGATGAGCCCAACTTCATCGACATGAACCGGGTCGAGTGGCTGGTGACCCGGGATCACGTCATTCTGGACGGCCCGCAGACACCCGGCCTGACCAAGGGTATTTTTCAGCTCAGGCGCAAGCCCGGCCTGTCGCTGGCCGACTTTCGCCAGTACTGGATCGAGGTCCACGGGCCGATTGTGAAGCGGCTGCCCGGCCTGCGCCGGTATGTTCAGTGCCATACCGTTGACGCCGCCTACCAGTACGCCGAACCGCGCTGGGACGGGGTGGCCCAGCTGTGGCTGGACAGCCCCGAGGCGTATCAGGCCATGCTCGACTCGGACGAGTTTCAAAACGAGTCGTGGCCGGACGGGGGCAAGTTTCTCGACCTGGACCTGGCGGTCAGCTTTGTCGCCCAGGAACATCAGGTCAAGTGGGCAGGAGCCTGATGAGGATCGTACCGGATGAGGAGCACCCATGTGGCGGGTAGGCGTCGACGTTGGCGGAACATTTACCGACCTGTTCGGCTGGGAGGAAACAACCGGTGAGCGGGTCACGGCCAAGGTCCTGACCACGCCGTGGGACCGCTCGGTCGGGGTCATTGAGGCGGTCAAAAAGGCTGCCCGCGATTCGCTCGAAGCGGTCGAGCAATCGGGCATTCCGTTTGACCAGATCGCCTGCCTGATCCATGGCACCACCACCGCGACCAACGCCCTGATTGAACGCTCGTACCCGGATCCGGCCCTGGTCACCACCCAAGGCTTTCGGGATACCATCGAAATCGGGCGGCAGCATCGCAAAGACCTGTACGACCCCTATCAGGTCAAACCCAAGCCCCTCATTCGGCGCCGCTACCGCTACACCGTCCCGCAACGCACGAATGTCAGGGGCGAAGAAGAACGCCCGCTCGATACCGTGGCCGCGCGGCACATCGCCGAGACAATCAAGGCCGAAGGTATCCGCTCCATTGCCGTGTGTTTCATCAATTCCTATGTCAACGCCGACCATGAGCGGCAGATGCGCGACATCCTGCTCGAACACATGCCGGAGGCGCATATCATGCTGTCGGGCGAGACGCGGCCCTTGTTTCGCGAGCACGGCCGCTTTGTCACCACTGCGGTCAGCGCCGCGCTCAAGCCGGTGATGGGAGCCTATTTCGATCATCTCCTGGAACGCCTCACCCGCCAAGGCTTTCAGGGCTCCTTGCTGATTCTCAAAAGCAGCGGCGGCGTCATGGGCGTTGAGCTGGCCAAGGAGCACCCGGAAGAACTGCTGGAGTCCGGGCCGGCCGGTGGGGTTGCTTATGCCGGCTATCTGGCCGAGGCCATACACGAGCGTCACATTATTTGCGCCGATATGGGCGGGACGAGCTTTGATGCCTCGATTGTCGAAGAGGGCAAGGGGCTCGTTACCCGCGAGTATGAACTCGAATTTGAGCTGCCGATCATCCTCCCTATGCTCGATATCCACAGCGTGGGCGCCGGCGGCGGCTCGGTCGGCTGGGTGGATAGCGGCGGCTCGCTCCGGGTGGGGCCGCGTAGCGCCGGCTCACAACCTGGGCCGGCCTGCTATGGCAACGGGGGGAAGGAACCGACGATTACAGACGCCAACCTGCTGCTCGGCCGCCTGGAGCCGACCCTGGGAGGGAAGATCAATCTGGACCGGCAAGCGGCTGAACAGGCGCTGCGGACCGTTGCTGAGCAACTGGGCCTGTCGGTGGTCGAGACCGCCGACGCCATGATCCAGATCAGCTGTGAGATCATGGCCCAGGCCGTCAAAAAGGTCATTATCAATAGAGGCCGCGATCCGCGCGATTTTGTGCTGGCCAGTTTTGGTGGAGCCGGGCCTATGCACGCCTGCTTTGTTGCTCGGGCCATGAATATCCCGAAAGTCATCGTCCCGGCGGCCGCCGGAGTCGCTTCCGCCTTTGGCGCAACCGTCGTGGATGTCCGTCAGGACGTCGAGCAATTCATGTACGCCCCGCTTGGGGAGGTTGACCTGGACCGGCTGAATAGCGTGTACGCCGAACTCGAACGGACGGCCCGCAGCCTGCTCGCCCGCGACAATGTCTCGGCAGACAATGTGCTCATCAACCGGACCGCCCAAATGCGCTATGTGGGCCAGACGTATGAACTTGAAACCCCTATTCCGGGTGGGGTGCTGACCAAGGACGCCCTGGCCAGCATTGCCGAGACCTTTCATGCCGTGCACAAGCAGGAGCATGGGGTCAGCTCGGACATCTTCGATCCGGCGTTTGTCTCTCTCAGTGTTGCGGCAACAGCCCCGACCGCAGCCCTGCCGCCCTATAGAAGTGTCGCCGCAGAAAATGTTGTGGCGCTGAAGAACGCACGCCCGGTCTACTTTTCCGGCGAATGGATCGCCTGTCCGATTTACAACGGCCAGATTCTCCCGCCCGGCACGGAGATTCAGGGACCGGCGATTCTGGAATATCTGGATTCGGTGGCCGTACTCCCGCCCGGCGCGCAGGCAGCTATTGATACGCAGGGCAATCTTATTATACACGGAGGACGGTAATCAGGCGGCATCAGTGCTACCTGTGCAGGAGGATGGTCATGCAATCGAGTGCATTTGAAAAGGCGGGCGACAGCATCAAAAACCGGGTCGGACTCGACCACATCACCTTTGAAGTCTTGCGGAATCTGTTTGAATATACCTGTGAGCGGATGACGGCGGTGCTCCAGCGCGCCTCGTTCTCGCCTATTCTGTCCGATATGGTTGATTTCTCCAACGCCATTTATGACCCGGAGATGCGGCTGCTGAGTCAGGCCGCCAACGTTCCCGTTCACCTGGCGGCCATGAAGTTTTCGGCCCATGCCGTGCGGGACGAGTTCGGCATTGAAAATATGCAGGACGGCGACATCTATGTGGTCAACGACCCCTACCGGGGTGGCACCCATATTAACGACATCTCCTGGATTAAGCCTGTTTTTTACAAGGGCACGGAACTGTTGGGCTTTGCGGTCAGCCGTGGCCACTGGATGGACTTTGGTGGCGGGGCACCGGGCGGCCAGGCGTGGGGAACGCATATTGCGGAAGAAGGACTCCGCCTCCCACCCATCAAAGCCTTTGAACACAATGAGATCAAACCGGAAATCCTCAAGATTCTCCTGGCCAATACGCGCACCCCGCATTTTATCCGGGGTGACCTCCAGGCGCATGTCGGCTGTCTCAAAGCTGCGGAAGAGGAGATGCAATCCGCAGCCGAGCGCTATGGTCTGGAGACCGTCAAGGCCGCCATGGCCGAGCTGATCGCCTATACCGAGCGGATTGTCCGCAAGAGAATTGAGAGCATCCCGGACGGGGTGTATAGCGGCGAAGATTATGCGGATACCGACGGCCAGACCGATGAGCCGGTCAAAGCCAAGGTGACCCTGACGGTCAAAGGCTCAGATATTACCGTAGACCTGACCGGCTCCGACCCCCAATGTCTCGGCGCTATCAACTCGCCCAAGGCCAATACCCATTCCGCAGTCTTTTACTCGTTGCAGTTTTTCCTGGAACCCAGTGCGCCGCAAAACGAAGGCATGTTCAACCCGATCAGCGTCGTCCTGCCTGACGACTGCTGGCTGAACCCCAAATGGCCGGCCCCGACCATCGGGTGTACGGTTCTGGCCGCCCCCAAAGTCGCCAGCGCAGTGTGGCAGGCTATTGCCAACGCCCTGCCTGACCGCGCGGTCGGTTCCGCGTGTGGCGATTGCAATTGGTTTGTGTGTGGCGTGCGCGATCCGGCTGGAAACACGGACGTTTTCTCAGACCTGCCGGCCGGCGGCTGGGGCGGAACCCCGTTTAATGATGGCATGAATGTCACCATGGACCCGCTGGGCAACTGCATGAATATGGAAGCGGAGA
>WTHE01000701.1 GCA_011523315.1 Candidatus Binatota bacterium | reverse complement strand
GTACTCGGCAAACAGCGGCCGGAGCGGCTCCGGCGCTGCGGCCGGGTCTTTGGCCGTCTCATATAGGGAGTGCAGGGCGACCGTGGCCCACGCCCCGGCTGCGGCTTTGACCCGAGGCGCATCAACGCCTTCTCCCGGCCTGAGCAGGCAGGTGGCGGTGATGAGCGCCGAGTACAGCTCGGCCGGATCTTTTCCAGCCCGCCGCGCGCCACGGCTGACGTACTGCCAGGCCTCGCGCCAGCCCTGGGGCGTATTCGTCCGCGAGGTCAGGAAGCCGTCACCGATCTCGCCGGCCAGGGCCATCGCCTTGGGCGCGTTGGCCGCAACATAGATCGGCACCTCGGCCCGGGTGTTCATGAAGTCCATGTCCTGGTGAAAAAAGCGTACAGCTCGCTCGGCCTCACCTTCCCGGTAGTTGACCTGTCGGCCTCGGAGCAGTTCGCGGACGACCTGGACGTGGTCGCGGAGTTCGGCCAGCGAGCACGGCGGGAAGCCCATCGCCCGTCTGGCGCTGTTGCCGGTGCCGATGCCCATGCTGACCCGGCCCGGCGCCATCTGGTTAAGGGTCGCCATACAGCTCGCCGTCAGCGGCGCAATCCGTCCGCCCGGCACGGCCACGCCGGTACCCAGGCGAATGCGCGAGGTCGCGGCCGCCATCAGCGCCAGGCACATATACACATCCCCGGCCATCATGTGCGAGTCCGCCACCCAGGCGTGGCTGAAGCCGCACTCTTCGGCCAGCTTAGCCTCTGCGGCGCAGCTGTTCGGTCTGGCAAAGACGACCGTCCCAAAGTCCATGACACCCTCCCGGCGGTCAGGATTCCAGGACCGTGTAGTCCCGGTCGGCGTAGGGAAATCCCGCCAGCTCAAAATGGGGCTGGGTATAGGCCAGATGGCGGTTGAGATAGTAGGCCCGAATCTCGGCGATCCGGTCGCCGCGAAAGACATACCACTCCGCCCCCCGCATCAGCTCCTGCCGGTTGGTTTCGGGCGGCGTCCAGCGCATCGTCCATTCGATGACGGCCTCGTCGGCCTGGACCAGGGCATGATCGACCGACCAGGTGGCCTGAATGCGCGGCTGCATCTTGGCCCAATAGTCGGCCAGGTTTTCCGCGCCCCGGATCGGCCCGTGGTGGGTGAAGTAGTGCACCACGTCATCCGTGAAGGTCGAGAGCATGAGCGCCCGGTCGGCCGTGCTACAGCCGTGGTAGTAGCGTTTGATGGTGGTCACATGGTTCATGGCTGCTCCTGTAAGAAGGGTGGGCCACTCGGTACAGTTCTCCTCGCTTCATAGCGGCGCCTGATAGGACAAGACATCCTGGGCTTCCTTGTTCAACGCATCCGCTCGTCTGCTCAGGATTGTGCGGTCTCGGGCGTTTTGCTCATCGCGAATTTTCTGTTTGATAAACGCCCAGAGTGCGGCCTCAATAAAGTCTGAGCGGTTCTTGTACGACACGACGTGTTCTTCGAGCGCGCGGAGCACGTCTTCGGAAAGCGTGATGGAAGTCTTGACTTTCATACTCCTTTCATACCTCCAGGCATTTACCCGGTCAAATACCGGCCCGGCGCGTGTTGACCTTGTGGCGACGACAGGAAATCATGGGCTCCTCGCAAAGGGGGATGCGCATGAACGCAGGAAATTTTCGTGGTTTTGAGCTTGCCGTACACGTCCCCGGCATCGCCTGTATCACCTTCAATCAGCCCGAACACCTCAACGGCATGACCCACCACCTCAAACGCGACTTGGTCGAAACCCTCCTCCAGGCCCAGATGGACGACAGTATTCGAGTCGTCGTCTTTACCGGCTCGGGTCGGGCCTTCTCGGCCGGCGATGACATCAGCGGCCGCCCGCTCGGCACGGCCACGGCCGAGGCGCTGGTGCCCGACATCTTTGCCGGTCACCATAATGCGACCGGCACCTACAACGGCCTGCGGGCTTTTTCCCAGCCGCTCAACCTGGCCGTTCGCAGTCTCGACAAGCTGACCATTGCGGCGATTAACGGCGTGGCCATTCAGACCGGCTTTTCGCTGGCCCTGGCCAGCGATTTTCGGATTGCGTCCCAGGACGCCAGGCTGGGCAGCGCCACATTGCGCTTCGGTCTGCTGCCGGACGAGGGCGGCCAGTATCTCCTGGTCCAGTTGCTGGGGGTGGCCAAGGCCATGGACTTCCTGATGCGCAAACGCATTGTGTCGGCCGAGGAAGCCCTGGAACTCGGTCTGGTCCACGAGGTCGTGCCGGCCGGGGAGCTGATGGACCGGGCGCTGGCGCTGGCCCGCGAACTGGCCGACGGACCGCAGGTGTCGATGCGGATGCTCAAGCGCTCAATCTACAACGCGGCCGAGATGACCTTTGCCCAGTCGCTGGATGAAATCGCGTCCAAGACTGCGGTGACCGATCATCACCCGGATGCCACAGAGGGCCTGCGAGCGTTTCAGGAAAAGCGCGCGCCGCGCTTCAACCGCTGGCTCGAGGACACATAGGCTACGGCGCACTTTCTGGTCTCCTGCCGGACGAGAGCCATATGTCTTCCCAAACGCAATCCCGCCTGACGCCTGAGGAATACCTGGCCCTGGAACGCCGGGCCGAGACCAGGAGCGAATATCTCAACGGCGAGCTGTTTGCCATGTCCGGGGCCAGTCGCAGGCCTAATCTGATCACCGTCAACATCACCGCCGGACTCCACGCCCAGCTCCGTCAGCGACCGTGCGAAGTCTATACCAGCGACATGCGGCTGAAGGTCAGTCCAACCGGGTTGTATACCTATCCAGACGTGGTGGTTGTGTGCGAGACGCCGCAGTTCGAGGACGCGGAGTTGGACACGCTGCTGAATCCGACCCTGATTGTCGCAGTGTTGTCACGGTCCACCGAAGACTACGACCGGGGTGGAAAATTCGAGCATTACCGCCGCCTGGACTCGCTCCAGGAATACCTGCTGGTGGCCCAGGACCGCTGCCACATCGTACACTACACCAGGGAGCCGGCTCAGACCTGGCGACTCTCGGAAACAACGCGTTTTGATGATCGCCTCCGCCTTCCGTCTGCGGGTGCGGAACTCCTGGTCGCCGACATGTATGCCAAAGTCCGGTTCGACGCAGAGCCGAAACCGCTTAGCCAAAAGGACACGCCATGAGCCGACTACGCCAAGTCCCCAAAGCCGAAGCCTCAGCCGAAGTGCGGGCCATTTATCAGGAATTTTTTGGAGAACGCGACCCGGTTGCCGAGCCGGGCACCGCAACCGGCACGCCCGGCGATTACTGGACGACGTTTGCCCTGGTTCCCGACCTGATGGTCCAGGCCCGGGATTGTCTGCTCGGCATGCTCGGGCCCGACCGCCAGCTCGACCCCCAGCTGCGCGAGCTGGCCATCCTGCGGACCGGCATTGTCGGCGACTCCCGCTTTGAGTACTCCCAGCACATGAAGGTCGCCCGGACGGTCAATATCCCGGAGGCCAAGCTGGCCGCCATCAAGGGCTGGACAACGAGTGGACTGTTCAGCCCGGCCGAGCGGGCGGTCATGGCAGCGACCGACGAGCTGTTGGCGCGCAATTTGGTCGAAGACGCGACCTTCGCCGAACTCCAGCGCCACCTGTCGGACCCGCAGATTCTGGAGCTGTTCTACGCCATCGGTTTATGGCGCATGCACGGCCTCATCACCCGCGCCCTGCATCTGGAGTACGACACGGATACGACCGAGCGGATGCAAGAGGTGCCGGCGCCACCGGCCGAGGATTAGCCCTCCGACCGGATGATGAGACACCCAGGCCGGCCGCCGTCCGTCCTTCCAGGGACGCACTGCGGCTTAATGGGCGAAGCGCTCCCAGGCTTTGGCCGGTTCCGGGACTGGTGGGACATGCGGCTGCGGTTCCGGCGGTGTGCCGGTGACGGCAAAAGGAACGTGGTTGCCAAAATACATCACATGCTGATTGTACGGCTCGACTTTCTCCGGGGTGAGAACCAGGGTATGGCCGTCGAGCAGGGTATGGTCGTGCGTCTTGGTCCACTCCAGGGCCGGTTCCAGACCGCCGGCGTGCGGCACCCCGATCCCGTGGATGTAGTAATGGGACGGAATGACGATTCTGGCCCCCAGCTTTTTCATGACCACGTCGGCCCACTTGG
>WTHE01000694.1 GCA_011523315.1 Candidatus Binatota bacterium | reverse complement strand
GGCGGTAGCTTGGATTTGGCTGCGTCATAGTTGTCATAGATGCTCATCTCGGGGCTTTCCCAGTCTTCGGAGAAGCTTGCCAGGCGTGCCCGCAGGTCTGCCGCCTGTGCCTCGTCAATGCCCCGGTCCCGCAAATTGACGGAATTGGACGGAAGAAACGTGACGAGAACCGAGGCGCCTTCCTGCGCCTCGCGGGGCGTTTCCGACAGTTCGACCTTCCCCTCGCGATAGACGCCTGTGATCGTTGTGAGCATGGCTCCCACTCCTTTCGTGCTGCCTGTTTATATTGCACACAAGCCTGGCTACTGCCAGGCTGAATACACCGGCAAAGGGCGCGAACGCTTGATTTGTGGGCCGGGTTCGGGGCACAGTGGCCGACAGCGAGGAGGGCGTTATGGCTGGACCGCTCGAAGGCATCCGGGTGCTGGATTTCGGCATGGCTGCGGTCGGACCGCTGGCCACCACCTATCTGGGTCTGCTCGGCGCAGACGTGATCAAGGTCGAGCAGCCCAGCGGCGATATTGTCCGTCGCCCCAGCGGCCCGACAATGGGCGGCATGGGCACGACCTTCATCGGCAACAACCACACCAAACGCGGCGTGTGTCTGGACCTCAAGGATGACGCCGAGCGCGAGATTGCGTGTAAGCTGGTGGCCACGGCCGACGTGACGCTGGACAACTTCCGTTCCGGCGACATCATGGAACGCCTGGGCCTGGGCTACGAGGTCCAGCGCCGGATCAACCCCCGGATCATTTATTTGCAGGCCTCGGCCTTTGGCAACCGTGGGCCGTGGAAAGGCATGCTGAGCCACGAATGGATGACCCAGGCGGCCGGCGGCTATACCAGCCTGAACGGCAAACCGGGCGGCAAGCCGGAGTTTTTGCGCGGTACGGCCAACCTGGACTGGAACGCGGCCATGCTCAACTGTATCGGTCTGCTGGCCGCGTTGTACGTCCGCCGCAAGACCGGCCGGGGCATGAAGATCGAAACCAGCCAGCTCCACGCCACGGCCCTGGCCGGCCTGACCCGCTATGCCGAGTATTTCTCGACCGGCGCGGTGCCCGAGCGGATGGGCAGCGCGCGCCCGCATATCGTGCCCGACCAGGCTTTTGCAACCGGGCTGGGAGCCATCAGCGTGTCGGTGATCCACAACGGCGTGTGGGCCCGCCTGTGTGAAGCCCTGGGGGTGCCGGAGCTGGCGGCTGACCCGCGCTTTGTCACCAACGCCGCGCGGGTCGCAAACCGCGAAGCCTTGATCCCGCTGCTGGAGGCTCGCTTCAAAAAGAAGGCGGCCTGGCAGTGGGAGGAGGCGCTCAAAGCCCACGGCGTGCCGTGCGCCCAGTATCGGCGCGACACGCCGCGCACCCATGCTGTGAAAGACCATCCCCAGACCCGGGCCAACCGCATGATGGACACCATTGAGACCCCGTGGGGACGGTGCAATGTCAGTCGGGCTCAGTGGCGGTTCAGCCGCGACAGCACCGCCATCGCCCGTCCGGCTCCCCGGCTCGGCGAGCATCAGCAGGAGATTTTGCACGAGCTTGGGATCACGGACCGGTCGCGGGCCTCGGCCGCCTGACGCGCGCCGGAGCTGAAGGAGCGGCTATGGACTTGGCACTCGACGGTATCACGGTCGTGGATATCTCTCAGGGGGTTCCCGGCCCGCTGTGCTCGACCATGCTGGGCGATCTGGGGGCCGAGGTCATCAAGCTCGAACCCCCGGGCGGAGACTGGCTGCGGATGGTCGGACCTTTTACCGAGTCCGAATCCGATCTGTTCATCCGCCTCAACCGCAACAAAAAAGGCGTGTGCGTCAACCTGAAAGACCGGGCCGGCCAGGACATTGCCCGGCGTCTGGCCCGAGCTGCCGACGTGTTCATCGAGGGCTATACGACTGGGGTGGTCGAGCGTCTGGGGCTGTCGTACGCCGAACTGTCCGCGCATAACCGGGGGCTGATCTATTGCGCCATCTCGGGCTACGGCAGCCAGGGGCCTCTGGCCCGGACGCCCGCCACCGAACTCGACCTGCAAGCCTTTGTCGGAAAATTTCGCCAGCTCGGCACGCCCGACGAACCGCCGCTGCGGGTCGGCTTTGATATCATTTCCGTCAACGCGGCCTGGGCTGCCTGCCAGGGCATTCTGGCCGCCCTGTACTCGCGCGAGTCGAGCGGGGCAGGCCAGCGGGTTGAAACCTCCCTGCTGGATGCTGCGGTCGCCATCATGCAGTGGACGACCGCCGCAGAAAGCAACCCGGACGAGTGGCGCGCCCGGCCGCTGTCCGGCTATACCGAAGCGCCGGACCACGGCTTCGAGTGCCAAGACGCCCATTTCCTGATGGACTGGGGCAACCAGAACGACGCCTGGCAGGTCCTGTGCGCGACGCTCGGCGCGCCCCAACTCGGTACCGACCCCCGATTCAACGAGTGGTTCAAGCGTCTGAACAACAAGGCCGAGCTGGCCGAGGCCCTGAAACCCTTTCTGGCCAGCTGGAGTTTTGACGACTTGCAGCAACTGGTGCAGGGCATGGGCGGCACAATCGTGCGGATGAATACGGCCGAGACGCTGTTTCACAGCCCGCAGGTCGAAGCCCTGGGCATGCTGAAGGAACTGGAGCACCCGGTGGCCGGAACCTACACGACTCTTGATGTGCCCTGGCTGTGTTCCGAGCCCATGGCCCGCCTCTCCCCGGTTCCGGCTCCAAGCCTGGGCCAGCACACCGCGCAGGTCCTGGGCGGTCTCGGCTACGCTGCGGACCAGATCGCGCAATTTGTGAGTGCCGGCATTGTTGCCGGGCCGAGCTGAGCCAGGTGCTGAGCCCAGGCGCTGAACCCAGATACGGAGAACGGGCGTGCGGATTGTGCTGACCGGCGGTTCGGGCGACCTGGCGACCGTGCTGACCCCCGGGCTGGAAGCGCGCGGCCATACGCCGGTGCGCCTGGACATTGTCCCGCCGCGTGATCGCCGGGGCGTGTATGTGGCCGGCTCTGTCCTCGACCGTGCCGGCCTGGCCCGCCACCTGGCCGAGGCCGACTGCGTGGTGCATATTGCCGCCTGGCACGGCGTTCACGAGACGGCCGAGCCGCCCCTGGGAAAAGATGTCTACGCCTTTTGGGATCTGAACGTCACCGGCACCTTCAACGTGTGTGAGGCTGCGGCCAGAGCCGGCATCGCAAAGCTGGTGTATGTGTCAAGCACGAGCGTCCGCAACAGGCACGGCGTGTACGGTCACACCAAGGTGGTGGGCGAAGAAGTCGCCCGCAGCTATGCCGGCCGCCACGCCATGAATGTGGTGGTGCTGCGGCCGCGTGGGTTTATCCCGCACTGGAATCGGGCCGTGTATGACTCGTTTGTCGATTGGCTGAAGTGGTTCTGGCGCGGCGCGGTGCATATTGACGATGTTGCGCGGGCGGTCGTGCAAAGCCTCGACCTGCTGAGCACGACCCGCCTGGAAACGCCACCGGTTCTGACAGTTGACGGCGCCTATGAGTATACGGATGAGGACTTGGCCAACTGGGACGCCCAGGGGCCGGGTTCGAGCTTCCGGCGTTACTACGCGGCCTACGAGGCTCTGGTCCGGCGCTATGGTCTGGTCCCGGAAGACAAGCCCTTCACATACGACCTGACGGAAACCCGGCGCCGCCTGGGCTATCGGCCGCGCTACAGCCTGATGGCCGCGCTGCGCGAATTGGAGCGCTACGGTCCGGCCGGCCCCCCGCCGCCCTACCCATGAGTGCTCGACCCCCCGTGGTCGCCCTCCGAGGAGAATGTTCAGTGGAACCCCGCTTTCGTGTTCTGGTCACCATGCGCAGCTGGCGCACCAGCCTGGCCAGCGCCGGCTATGCGAATCTCCTGGATGCGCAGCCGCGCGTGGCCGAAGTTGTTGATGTGAGCGACCACTATCCGCTTGACGAGGCGCACATGTGCCGGGTCATTGCCGAGCACGGTCCGTTTCACGCCTGTCTGGTCGGCGACGACACGCTGAGCGCGGCCGTGATCGACGCGCTGGCCGACCGGGTCAGGGCCGATCCCTACCCGCACGTGGGCATCCACAAATGCGGGGTCGGGCATAACGATATCGACAAGGCGGCGGCAAAGCGGCGCGGCGTGCCGGTCAGCATCACCCGCCGCCCCGAGCTGTCTCCCAACCAGGATG
>WTHE01000211.1 GCA_011523315.1 Candidatus Binatota bacterium | reverse complement strand
GCTCTCGTGCTTTTTGACCTTGCCGACCTCTTCGGCCTGGGCATGGATGCTGAGATTGCGGTGGATGATACCGATGCCGCCGGCCTGGGCCATGGCGATTGCCGCCCGCGACTCGGTCACGGTGTCCATGGCTGCGCTGACGAGCGGGACGTTGAGGCTGATCCGGCGGGTCAGCGCGGTCGACACATCGGCGTCTTTGGGCATGAAGTCGGACGCCGCCGGCAACAGCAACACATCGTCAAAGGTGAGTCCTTCTGGAATCTCGGCTGGTAGCATAGCTGGGCTCCTCACAGGCTGACGCATGCAAAAAAGCCCATCTCAGCAGAAGAGAGATGGGCTTTCGGTTCTGACTGGGCTTGCCGCTACGAGCATGGCTTTTGATATCAAAGCGCTATCCCTTTGACAAGGGTATCGACCGACCCACAAGATGTAGTGGTTGGGGCTTGCGCGCTCAGGCGCCTTGTTTCTTCATTGTGGCGTAGGTCGAATGGTCCATCCAGCCCCGGACCCGACGCGGACTGGTGACAACCGACACATCGTCGAGCACTTGCGACTGGCAGGCCAGGCGATAGGTTTTGCCCTCCCAGCCGTTCTTTTTTTCATCCGTTATGGTGCGTTCGGACAGAGCCCGATGGTCGTCGACCTGTACCCGGCAGGTGCCGCACAGGCCGCGCCCGCGGCAGTTGAGCAGGCTATCCGGGAACGCATACAAGTCGATCTTATTCTCCAGCGCGACGTCCCGCAGGTTCGCCCCTTCGGGCACCTCGATACTCAGCTCTTGCTTCACAAATGTGACCAACGGCATGCGCTTGCAGCCTCCTTTGGAGTCATGTAGGCAGTACTATGTATCTGGTTCAGACCGGCAAATCCAGGGGAGCCTATGCACGTGGATATCAGTTGTCAAAAATGTGGCCAGCGCAGGCGCATGGATATCGGTGCCCCCCCCGTCAGCAACGCAGCGGGGAACCCGACCGAGCAGGAGCTTGAGGATTATCTCCACCTGCTGCGCGAGCGCTTATCCCACCAGCCCAGCTTTGCGTGCTTTGGCGGGCACTTCGAGTTTGCTCCGCCCCTGCCCCAATTCTGGGAAATTCACTGGGACACCCTGGGCGACGCGTAACACTCCTGGTACGATGAGCACACCACACACATACAAGAAGTCTATATGACGCAAAAAAAGGCACCCTCCGAAGACTTTTTTGACGCCGCCACGGCCCCCCAGGCCTCGCAGGATGTGGCTCGCTGGCGGCAGGACCCGCGCTACCGTCCACCGTTCGAAATCGTTCGCTGGCGCGTGGTTGACGAGGAGTGGAAAGGACGCCGGGCCATAGACGCGGTGGTCGTTGTCGAGGTGAACGGCCAGGAGAAGATTGAAGCCGCCCAAGGCGTGGGCGGCGTCCAGGCCCTGGACTCGGCGCTGCGCCGGGTCTTGCTCCACTATTTTCCGGTGATCGAGGGTGTAGAACTCGTCGAGTTGTACACCCATCGGGGTGGACCGGGCACCGCCGCCGAGGTGGTGTCGATCATGAAATTCAGCGACGGGCAACAGCGCTGGAGTACCATGCGCACGTCGCGCGACCTGCTCGCCTCGGCCTGGATGGCGCTGACCGACGGCTATGAGTGGGCGATTACCACTCTGCTGAGCCGGCACGACGAGGAGGAGGGCTGAGCCGATACAGCTCGACCAACTCCTCCTCAGCCCTTTTTGAGTGGCGTGCCCCACTGATCGACACAGGTCACTTCTTCGGCAGGAACACGTGTCACCGGCCCAAATCGGCCCATGGGATAGCCGATCGGCAGCAGAGCATAGGTCGAAATGTCCTCGGGCAGCTTCAAGACGGCCCTGATTTCTTCTTCGTGGAGCGAGGCAACTGTCGTCAGGGTGGCACCGAGCCCCAGGGCCCGACACGCCAGCAAGATGTTCTGGACGGCAGGATAGATGCTCGAACCGGACAGGCGGGCCAGTCTGGCCGCCAACTCCGGCGGCATGGGCCGTTCTTTGAGACAGGCGAACAGCAGAACCGGAACCTCGGCCATGTTCTGGGCCAGATAAGCGGCGGCGTTGATCAGCCGCCGAAATTTTGTGTCTTCCATGTGTTCGGGTCCGGGCCGGTCCGCGTACATCGTCTCAACCTGGGCCCAGCCTTTTTGGTAGACTGCGGCCACCTGTTTTTTGATGTCCGGGTCTTTGACCACCACAAAACGCCAGTTCTGGGTATTGGTGCCGCTCGGCGCCCGAATCCCGGCGTCCAGGACCTGGTAAATGAGAGCGTCCGGAACCGGATCGGGTTTCAGACGGCGCATGCTGCGGGTCGAGGCCATGATGTCAAACAGCTCGTGTTGGGCCATGTTTTCCTCCTTATCAGTCTTGTCGAAATCCCTGCGCACGGCTACAGTGCGTGAAGTCCGGCCGGCGTTATTGTGCGCGCCCGGTTCGGGCGTGTCAAACTTCGTAACCACTGCCGGTTTTGAGGAAGCGACCGAGAAAGTGAGTAGACGTATGCAAGAGTTCATGTGGCTGAGAGCCGGGCTGTTAGCCGTAACCGTGCTGCTGTCCGCCTGCGGCTCGCAGCCCAGTTTGTCCGGCGCGGCTCTCCAGGAGAAATACCCGGACAAAAAATACATCGACATCGACGGGGTAGCCCTGCACTACGACCAACAGGGTCTGGGCCGACCGATGGTCTTGTTGCACGGGCTTGGCACCTCGTCCTACGTGTGGCGCAACATCATCCCGGGCCTGACCTATGGTACGACCATCTATACCCTCGACCTGATGGGCTTCGGCTATTCGGAAAAACCCCAGGATCGGCCCTACGATATCGAGACCTACGTCTCCCAGCTCGACGCCTTTCTGCAAGAACTCAACCTGGAGAATCCCATCCTTGGGGGTCAGGGAGTCGGAGCCCTGATCGTCGCCCTGCACGCGATCCGCAACCCCGGAGCCGTCCGCAAGCTGATTCTGGTCGGCGCCCCGCTGTACGACGCCAGCCCGACGCTCAACATCCGTCTGCTGGGCTTGCCCGGCCTCGGCCAGCTGTTGACCGGCGACTGGTTTCTCAAACGCATCTTCCGGGCCGGGGTGGAGACTCAGGAAAAGATGAGCGATATCGCCCTCAGACCCTATCTGGCGCCCTATCAGGACGATCCCGGAGCGCGGGCCGGTCTGCGAAAGTTTATCCAGGAGTTTGACGCCGAGTCGGTCCTGGAACAAGAAATCATGCCCAATTTATCACAAATGACCGTCCCCACCCTGCTGGTCTGGGGTCCGCATGACGCCCTCGTCCCGCTGGAGGTCGGCCGCCAACTCGACGAAGACATCCCCAATTCGGACATCTCGGTTATTCTGCGTAGCGGCCACTATGTGCAGGAAGACCGTCCCGATCTGGTCCGGGCAGCCTTCAGGGAATTTCGGGACAAGAGCTGACTTGCGTCTGGAATCGGCATGCTGCTAGGCTGCTTAGCATCCTAAAGAGACCGGAGCGGCGGACCACTGGTGAAGACACGGCTTGCCATCAGGATCGTAGTTGTCTCACTCGCCCTGCTTGTGGGCGCTGTCCCCTGCGCGCCCATGACACTCGGTGCGCAGGCCGAGGAAGCCCACGATTGCTGTGACGACTCACGCACCCACGCCAGGAATCATACAACGCCGTGCGACCTGCTGTGTATTTTGACCGACACCCCGGCCACGCTTTCCCAGCAGCCCGCCGTTCAGCACTACCAATCCGTCAGTTCCGCCTACCCGTCAGCCGTCGCCGACCCATCTGCCGGCCGCGGACCGGGAGTCGTCCTTCCCCCGCTTGCGCTCTGGCCTGACCGCAGCCCGCCCCTGTACGTCCGACACCAAACTTTCCTCATTTAGACCGCCCTTCGGCTGAGTCGGCTCGAACCACCCAGGCTGCGTCTGCCTGCGGTTCGAGTACGTCTGTCCACTTTCAGGCCACGCTCGGAGTCCCCAGAGATCCGTTCGTCTGCCTGGCGAGTCCGCTCCACACTGGAGGAAGGGAATGAAGAAGGGAGTGCTGCTCTGCTTTTGCACATGGCTGTTTCTGCCGCCGGTCGGTTTGGCGCGGGCCGACACGCCGGCCTATGCGACCAATAACGATCCGACGCTGGCCGCCCTGGTCAAGGAAGCGCTTGAGAGCAATCCTCAGCTCCGCCACGCCTGGCTGGACGCTCAGGCCGCACAGCTGCGCGTTGCCCAGGTCACCGCCCTGCCGGATCCGAGCCTGGCCGTCACGCAACACGCTCGGTCCCCGGAGACTCGGGTCGGTCCGCAGACCACAGTCGTCGCGCTGAGTCAGAAGTTCCCGTGGTTCGGCACGCTGTCGGACCGGGGCAGGATTGCGGCCAAGCAGGCCGGCGTCCGTAAGGCGCTCTACCAGCAACACGGGGCTGAGCTGGTCCGCCAGATCAAACTGGCCTACTACGATCTCGGCTATATCGACCAAGCGCTCGGCATCACCGCCGAACAAGAACAGCTCCTGCGGCATTACGAAACCCTGGCTCAGGCACGCTACGCCCAGGGGGTCGGCTTGCAGCAGGCGGTCGTCAAGCTCCAGGCCGAGATCACCCAGGTCCTGAACCGTCGCCAGGAACTCCTGCGCCAACGGGTTGAGCTTGAGGCTGGGCTGAATGCGCTGTGCGACCGACCGGTCCACACCTCGATTCCGGACGTCCGCCCCGTTGAGCGGCCAGTCGCGCACGTCGACAGCGACCGGCTGTCTGCAATCGGACGCGCCAACAGGCCCGAAGTGAGGGAGGCCGTGCTACGGATCGAGAGCAGGCAGAGCGGCGTGCAGCTGGCCCGACGCCAGTACTGGCCCGACTTCACCCTGGGCGCCAGTTGGGGGAACGTCCGCAGCCGGCCCAGAGCGGGACTGAATCGACCAGCCGGCAACGGCAAAGACGTGTACAGCCTGAGCCTCAGCCTCAGCCTGCCCATCTTTCGCGCGAAGTATGACGCGGGCGTGCAGGAGGCAAACGAGCGGGTTGCGGCGGCAAAGGCCGCCTACCACAGCTTGGTCAACACGGTTGACGCCGCCGTCCGTGCGGTTGGGGTCCGGCTGCGCATGACCGATGAGCAGATCGCCCTCTTCGAGAGAGCCCTGCTGCCCCAGGCCGAACAGGCTTTGCGCTCGACCGAGGAGGCGTATGCCACCGGAACGACGGGGGTGCTCGAACTGCTGGACAGCGAGGAGGTCCTGCTTGAGGTTCGACTCGGCCTGGCGCGTCTGGAAACCGATTACATGCAGGCTCTGGCTGAGATGGAACGCGCCATCGGGTCGGCCTTCCCGGAGGAAAGACCATGACGAGGCTGGGCGGTTTTGTATTGTTGCTCGTTGGTGTCGGCCTCGGGGTCGGCGCGTCGGTTCTGTTCGTCTGGAATCCGCTCGGCTGGGAGCGGCTTGACGCGCTGCGGGGTGCGCCTCCTCACACCGCACCAGTCCCAGGCGAGCGGAAGATTCTGTATTGGCGCGCTCCCATGGACCCGAACTACACCTCCGACACACCGGGCACGTCACCCATGGGCATGGACCTCGTTCCGGTCTATGAAGACCAAGCCCCACAAAACGGTGGGGTTCGGGTCAGCCAGCGCTTCTTGCAGAACTTTGCGGTGCGGACGACACAGGTCACGACCGGAGCGCTGCCGGTCTCGATTCGGACCGTCGGTGTCCTGGCCCACAACGAAGAAAAGCTCGTCTCCGTCAATACGAAATTCGAGGGCTGGATCGAGAAGGCACGCGTCAACAACGTCGGTGAACTGGTCGAGAAAGGCGACCTGCTGTTCGAGATCTACAGCCCGCAGTTGCTCACGACCCAGCGTGAGTACCTGGCGGCGATGGACTATGTCGAGCGGCTGCGCCAAAACAGGGCCTACCCCGAGGCTGTCGCCCGCGCCGAGTCCCTGCTCGAAGCCGCCCGCGAACGCCTGCGCTACTGGGATATCACCGAGGAGCAGATCGACACGCTCGGAGCGTCGAGAGCGGTGACCCGCACGGTCCGCTTCTTCTCACCCTCCTCCGGGTTCATTGTCGACAAGATGGGCGATTCCCTGGAGGGCATGAAGCTCAGCCCGGGCATGACCGTCCTCAAGATTGCCGACCACGCCACGCTGTGGGCAAAAGCCGAGTTCTACGAAAACGATGTGCGCCATGTGCGTGAAGGTCAGCGGGTGCTGATCGAGGTTGACGCGTTTCCGGGCCGGCGCTGGGACGGCACGATTCTCTTTTTTCGGCCGGCCGTCAACCAGCACACGCGGACCCTGACCGCCTTTGTCGAGGTCGCCAACCCGGGCCTCCGCCTGCGGCCGATGATGTACGTCACGGTCTCCGTCCAGGCGGCCGGGTCGGCCCGAGCAGTGATAGCGCCGGCCGAGTCTGTCCTGCACAGCGGAGAGCGGGCGGTCGTCATCGTCGCCAAGGGTGCCGGCGTGTTTGAGCCCCGTGAGGTCGAGCTGGGCATGGCCGGCGGGGGCCAGCAGGAGGTCACCGCCGGGCTCTCGCCCGGTGAGGCGGTCGTGGTCTCCTCGCAGTTTCTGATCGACTCCGACAGCAACCTCAAGGCCGCTATCTCGCAGCTACTGAGCGGCGACGCCTCCGAGCAGCCCGAGCCGGCTGCGGCGCCCGCCCACCATCATCACTGAGGAGACGGGCGATGTGTGACCGCGTCATTGACTGGTCGATCACCAACCGCTTCCTCGTTGTGCTTCTCGGTCTGCTTGTCGCGGCGGCCGGCGTGTCTGCGCTGTTACGAACACCGCTCGACGCCCTGCCCGACCTGTCCGACGTTCAGGTCATCATCTACACCGAGTATCCGGGCCAGGCGCCGCGCATTGTCGAAGACCAGGTGACCTATCCGCTGACGACGCAGATGCTCGCCGCGCCGTTCGCTCAAGTCGTGCGGGGCTATTCGTTCTTCGGCTTTTCCTTTGTCTACATCATCTTCGAGGACGGGACCGACCTGTACTGGGCCAGGAGCCGCGTCCTCGAATACCTGAACTCGGTCTCCGGGCAGCTGCCGCCGGGAGTCACGCCACGGCTCGGCCCCGACGCCACGGGTGCCGGCTGGGCCTTCATGTATGCCGTGAAGTCTGACCGTCACGACCTGAGCGAGCTGCGTTCGATCCAGGACTGGTTCCTCAAGTATGAGTTGACCAGCGTCCCGGGCGTCTCAGAAGTCGCCAGCGTCGGAGGCTTTGTCCGGCAGTACCAGATCACCGTCGATCCGAACCGGCTGCGGGCCTACGACATCTCCATCTCCACGATTCGGACCGCAGTGCAGCACAGCAACAGCGATGTGGGAGGACGCTTGCTCGAAGTGGCGGAGAAGGAGTTCATGATCCGCGGCCTCGGCTCCATAGAGTCTCCGGACGACCTGCGTAAAATCGCCCTGGGTGTGGACCGCAGCGGAACGCCGATCCTGCTGCAAGATGTGGCGCGGATCGGTGTGGGCCCGGAGACGCGCCGCGGGCTGGCCGAATGGAACGGCCAGGGCGAGACCGTGGGCGGCATTATCGTCGTGCGTTACGGGGCAAGCACCCAGCGAGTCATCCGCGACGTCAAGGCTAAGTTGGAGCAACTCAAAGCCGGTCTGCCCCAGGGCGTTGAGATTGAGGTCGCCTATGATCGCACGGCGCTGATTGACCGGGCGGTTGACAGCCTGCGGACCAGCCTCAGCCAGCAGTTCCTGATCGTCGGTCTGGTGTGCCTGCTCTTTCTGTTCCACATTCGGAGCGGACTTGTCGCCATCATCAGCCTGCCGGTCGGCATCCTGATCGCTTTCATCGCGATCTTCTTCCAGGGCCTCAGCGTCAACATCATGTCGCTCGGCGGCATCGCCGTCGCAATTGGAACCATGGTCGACGCCGGCATCGTGATGGTCGAGAACGCCCACGCCCACCTGGCGCGAGACCGGGGGCAACGCCCGCACTGGCAGATCATCGCCGCCTCGGCCAAGGAAGTCGGCCCCTCGCTGTTCTTCGCCCTGCTCGTGATCACGGTCTCCTTCATGCCCGTGTTCACCCTGGAGGCTCAGGAAGGACGGCTGTTCAAGCCGCTGGCCTTCACCAAGACCTACGCCATGGCGGCTGCGGCCCTGCTGTCGCTCAGCCTGGTTCCTGTTCTGGTCGGCTACTGTGTGCGGGGCAGGATTGTGCCTCAGGACCGAAACCCGGTCAGCCGCTTGCTCATCTGCGTATACCGGCCGGTCCTGAGCTTCGTCCTGCGTTTCAGGTCCTCCGCCCTGGCTGTCGCATTGCTGGCCTTGGCGGTGAGCTTCGTGCCCTTCTCCCGGCTTGGTTCAGAGTTCATGCCCCGGCTGTGGGAAGGCGACCTGCTCTACATGCCAACCACGCTGCCGAGCATCTCGATCACCAAGGCGCGCGAACTCTTGCAGCAGACCGACCGCATCATCAAAACCTTCCCCGAGGTGGACAAGGTCTTCGGCAAGGTGGGCCGGGCCGACTCGGCAACCGATCCCGCACCGCTGTCGATGATCGAAACCACGATCATGCTCAAGCCCCAGCGTGAGTGGCGGGCCGGCATGACTCCCGAAAAACTCACCCAGGAGTTGAACGCCGCGATCCAGGTCCCCGGGCTGACGAACGCCTGGACGATGCCGATTGAGGCCCGGATCGACATGCTCTCGACCGGCATCAAGACGCCGGTCGGGATCAAGATCGCCGGTCCTGACCTGGCCGAGCTGGAGCGGCTGGGCCAGGAGATTGAGGCGGTCGTCCGGGAGCTGCCCGGAACACGCAGCGTGTACGCCGAGCGGGTGATGGGTGGCAATTATCTCGACTTCAAGATCGACCGTGAGGCCATTGCCCGCTACGGTCTGACGGTTGATGACGTGCAGCAGGTGATCCAAACCGCCATCGGCGGTATGAATATCACGACCACCGTCGAAGGGCTGGAGCGCTATCCGGTCAATTTGCGCTACAGCCGAGAGCTGCGGGACGACCTGCCGGCTCTGCGCTCAGTTCTGGTTCCGACCCCGGCCGGTCCCCAGATTCCGCTGGGACGCCTGGCCAGCCTGCGCTACACTGTCGGCCCGCCGAGTATCAAGACTGAGGGCGCCAGGCCGAACGCCTGGGTCTATATCGACATCCGCAATACCGATGTCGGGAGCTACGTCACGGCCGCCCGGCACGCCGTCGCCGACCGGATAGCGCTGCCTGTCGGTTACACGCTGGCCTGGAGCGGACAGTACGAGTACATGCAGCGCGCCCAGCAGCGCTTGGGCTATGTGATCCCGCTGACCCTGCTGCTGATCTTCATCCTCATCTACCTCAACACCAGCTCCGTCACCGAAACGCTCTTCGTGCTGCTCGGCGTGCCGTTCGCCCTGACCGGGGCGATCTGGCTGCTGTACCTCCTCGACTACAACCTCAGCATCGCCGTGTGGGTTGGCGTCATCGCCCTGGCCGGGCTCCACGCCGAGACCGCCATCGTCCTGCTGCTGTACCTGGACCTTTCCTGCACAGACTACCGCAAGCGCGGCTTGCTCACCGACCGCAGTGCTCTTGTCGAAGCCATCACGGACGGAGCGCTGAAACGGGTTCGACCGATTCTGATGACAATCGCGACCGATGTGATCGGGCTGCTGCCCATCATGTGGAGTGCTGGCGCGGGAGCCGATGTCATGAAGCGGATTGCGACGCCGCTAGTCGGTGGCATCGTCACCTCCGGCATGGTCACCCTGCTCGTCTACCCGGTCGTGTACTACCTGTGGAAAGCGCGTAGCGTGTCGCGGCCGTCGCCCTGACGCTCGCTTTTCCTGGAGCAGTTTACGATTCCATATAGCCAGCGTTCCTTCCGCCATGCTGACGAAAGTCAGAATCCCAGATCCCGGCCTGTGGATGCCGGATCATGTCCGGCATGATGAGCACCCATAATAGCTCTTGACGCTATTAGTGTAAGATACCATTATTGGCGACGTGATCCAGAGCTACAAAGACTCCGACACCGAAGCGGTTGCCAACCGAGAACGATGCAGGAAGTTTCCCCCAGATATTCAGCGGCGTGCCCAGGCCAAACTGATGATTTTGAACAATGCGAAGGACGTGAATGATTTGCAGGTCCCTCCGGGGAACCGTTTGGAGGCGCTTTCAGGCGACCGGAAAGGTCAGCACAGCATCCGCATCAACGACCAGTGGCGGATCTGCTTTTCCTGGCAGCAAGGCAATGCTTATCAGGTAGAAGTCGTAGATTACCATTGAGATCGCAAGGACTTCAGAGCAGGAAGGAGCCACGCATGAGCAGACCGGTGACACGCAGCCCCAAAAAACTGCCTCCTGTTCATCCCGGCGAGATTCTCAATGAGGAGTTTCTCCGCCCCATGCAGATTACCCAGTATCGACTCGCCCAGGCCATCGGTGTGGATGCCCGCCGAATCCATGCGATCATTCATGGGCAGCGGTCCATCACCGCGGAGACAGCCCTGCTGTTCTCACGTTTCTTTGGCAACTCGGCAGAGTTCTGGATGGGACTTCAAAGCCAGTATGACCTGGAGAGGGAACAGGACCGCCTGGCCGATAGGCTCGATCAGGTGACGAAGCACCGCGGCCAAATCACGGCCTGAGCCGCCTTCGCCGTGGAAAAGAGAGAAGTCTTTCGCCGCTTCCGCTCGATGTGACGGCCCACGCTATAGGCGCTGCCGGATCGTCTATGCTGCGACACTGAGCCTGCCCGGTCTATGAGATCTCGGCTTGCGAATGACGATTTCCACGTCACGCCCGAGGGCCGTCAACAGACGCAGCAAACGCTCCACAGAATACTCCCGAAAGCTTCCCCGTAGGAGGCGCGAAACGTCGGGTTGGGACAATCCGAGCAACTTCGCCGCCTCGACCTGCTTGAGGCCGCGCTGACGAAGAATCTTGTCAATACGGGTGACAAGCTCTGCCTTTAACAGGTGAGCCTCAGCGTCAGGGCGTCCTAGGTCCGCAAACACGTTGCCACTACCACGTTCGATCTTTATTGTTGTCGCTGTCTTCATTGATCTACCCTTCGCCATAGGTATTCTTGTAATGCTGCTCCGCTTCCTTCAGCCTGCGCTTGACCAGATCGATTTCCTGCTTTGGTGTTGCAATGCCCCGCTTGGCCTTCTTCTGAAAGGCATGCAGGACATAAACAGCTGCCTTGAACCGGACTGTGTACACTGCCCGGTAGGTATCACTGTCGTGACGGGAGATGACTTCCAGGACATTGGCGCCAACCCCCTTGAGCGATTTGGCATCGCGGTGTCTAAGTCCGGTCTGGGCCTGATACAGAGCAAATCCGACATGGTCCTGCACGGCGCCTGGAAACTTCTTCAGATCTCCTTTGCTGGAGCCTACCCATTCGACAGGCTTCAACGCTTCTTTGGCCATATCTGGTTATAGTGATTCCACCATATTTAGGCAAGCGTCTACTAACGACAGGTACGTCGGAATTGACATCATGGACCTTAGCTGTCTAAATTGGATCACCTGCGGACGAAAGGAAGAGCCCGATGAGCTACGAAGAAATCGAATTTCAGCGAGAGTGTGAAGTCGTGCAGATCCCTCAGGGCACGACCGTCATCATCCCCAAGGGGACGCCGGGCGTCATTACCCAGGCCCTGGGCGATACCTATACCCTCCAGCTGCCAACCCTGGGCGGCTTATACCGGGTATCTGACGCGGATGCCGACGCTATCGGCAAAGAGCCCAGTGCCGCAGCAGAAGCGAGCCCGGAGGCGGGCGATGGCACGCTCAGCGAAGAGCAGGTCTGGACCGCCCTCAAAAATGTCTATGACCCGGAAATTCCGGTCAATATCGTGGACTTGGGGCTGGTGTACGACATGCAGCTGCAGCCGCTGCCCAGCGGCGAGAGCAAAGTCGAGGTCAAGATGACGCTCACCGCGCCGGGCTGTGGCATGGGTCCGGCCATTGCCATGGATGCCCAGCACCGGATTGAGGGTCTGCCGGGGGTCGAAGAGGCCGACGTGCAGGTCGTGTGGGATCCCCCCTGGGGACCGGAGATGATCTCGGCCGAGGGCAAGCAACGGCTCGGCATTGAAGACTGAGCCTCCCGTCCCTCTTCCTGGCCGGGGAGAGGGGCAGCACCAACAGTCTGCCTAAGAACGCCCCCGCTCGGCAAAGAAAATCACCGCTGCGGCAATGATGATGCCGAGAAACGCCCCCATCAGCAACGGGTTGCCGCCGAACAGTTCACGTAAATAGCCCATTGTTTCCCTCGCCTGCCCTCTAGCCGCTCAGTTCCGAACGGACCAGCCACGCCCCGTCTGCCAGAGCCTTCATCTTTCCTCGGGCTGCGGTACGCGAACGCGGAATCATTCCGCAGTCGGTACACGGATAGAGGTGCTGTGG
Source organism: Candidatus Binatota bacterium (assembly GCA_011523315.1). Lineage (GTDB taxonomy): Bacteria > Desulfobacterota > Binatia > Bin18 > Bin18 > JAAXHF01. Next base: position 6,590 of record WTHE01000211.1, on the reverse strand, counting down.
CTCGACATATTGCAGGGCGGTACGAATGCGGGACGCGACGGTCTGCGGGGTTTCGATCTCTTCGGTCCCCACATCAATCACCCCGACCATCAGATCCTTGCCCCGATCCAGGGCCAGAACCGAGGGATCAACCCCCGACGCGGCGCACTCGACCGAGATCATGTCGATGGCGCTGGTTCGCAGCAGGGGCAGCGTCCGTCCGTAGTGACTCCAGTCCGTATTGTGGTTCTTCCATTCGACCACCAGGGGAATGCCGTAGCCATAACAGATGTGGACCGCGATTTTAGCCCTGACCCCCTTGGCCGCAGCCTCAAGGGTGCGGATGCCCCAGTCCTCGACCGCGTCGAGATAGATATTAAAACACGGTTCGTCGAACTGGACGATGTCGCAGCCGTTTTCGGCCAACTCCAGCGCCTCCTCGTTCAGCACCCTGGCGAGTTCGGCGGCCAGGGTCTGGCGGTCCCCGTAGTGCTCGTCGGCCAGGGTGTCGGCCGTGGTCATAGGGCCGGGGAGAGTCACCTTGACCGGCTTGCCGGTCTGGCGTTTGAGGAAGCGCAGAGCGTCAACAAGAATGGGTTTGGGTCGTCGGATGGGCCCCACCACCCGGGCTGCATCGACCTGGATACCGTAGCGATTGCCGCGGGTGTCGATCTTGGCCAGACGCTCAAAATCGAGGCCGCTCAGTCCCTCGCAAAAGCCCCAGATGTAATGCCGGCGACGCTGCTCGCCATCGGTCAGGATATGCAGTCCGGCCCACTCCTGGTCGGCAACCGCCAGCACGACCGCGTCGTCACAGCCCTCGGCCCGCTGCGCCTCATCGAGCTGCCAGGACACATACATGCTGTGGGGCGGCACCAGCCACGTCGGGCGCGGCAGGCTGCCGACAATCATGGTTTGTAGCATGCTGGGCTCCTCTACAGCTCCTGCTCCCGATACCAGTCCAGCGCCCGCATCACCGGCGCATCGGTAAACGAAAACAGGATGGCGTCCTGGCTGGCCGACACGTTTTCATGACAATGGGCCGCCCACAGGGGCAGGGCAAACACATCGCCCGGCGCCCAGTCATAGACGCGGTCGTCTATGACGGTTCGGCCGTGGCCCTGCACGGCCAGATACACCGCGCTGGCACTGTGGCGGTGCGCCTGGGTTTTTTGGCCGGGCCTGAGGCGTTGCAGAAAGCTGGCCATGGTTGGCAGCGACGGCCCGCCATTGACTGGATTCACATATTCGAGCAGGCTGCCGTCAAACGGACTCTCTTCGTCTTTGCCCAGACTCATCAGCATCTCATAGGCGTCGGTCCAGGCGTATTTCAGCAGCCCGGACCGGCCCTTATCACTCGACCGCTGCCAGCTGGGCAGCAGCCCGCCCTTGCCGTACACGGCCGCAGACGTGTTGAGCGGCTTGGTAACAGGCTGGGCTTCCTGGGAGAACGGCTGGGTGAATATATTTTCCAGCAGAGAGGCCAGCGGAATGTCCAGGCCGTCCAGCCACACACCACGGGCTGGTCGCCCTCGCTGCCGTGGTCGTGCCAGGTCCAGTTGGGGGTGAGGACAAAGTCACCTGGGGCCATGGTCATTTTATCGCCGTCAACGACCGTATAGGCGCCCTCGCCTTCCATAATAAAGCGCAGGGCGTTCGGCGTGTGACGGTGGGTGCGGGCGATTTCTCCGGGCAGAATGAGCTGCAAGCCGCCGTACAAGGTCGTGGTCGTGGCCACGCGGCCCTCCAAACCCGGGTTCAGGAGCATCAACACCCGTCGCTCGGCCTCGGCGGCCGTCACCACCTCACCCGAGCGTAAGAGTTGGGGGCGCAGCTCTTGCCACCGCCACAGGTGGGGAACGGCCTGGGTGCGCGGCTCAGGAGTGAGGATCTGCCCCAGCACCTTCCACAAGGGACCGACGTTGAACCGTGACAAGCCGTCAAGAAAGGCGTTGGCCTCGTCCGGGCCGACCGAAGGGGGTGGGCTGTGTGTCATACGCGGGCCTCCTGCTTAGGCGGACAATAGCCTGCCGGGGGCGACCCGGTCAATGTTGGGCAGGCGCCAGCCCTACGCAGATGGCAGCAGGGTTTTGACCGGACTGCGGCGCAGTTGCTCAAAAATGCGCTTGGTCGCATCAGAGCGGTTCAGTGTATAGAAGTGGATACCGGGAGCGCCGTTTTCGAGCAATTCTTCACACTGCCGTCGCGCCCACTCAATCCCGATTTCGAGTGACGCTTCAGGATTGTCGGCGACCGGTTCCAGGCGGCTGCTCAGCTCGGTCGGAATCGTTGCTCCACACAGGCGCGTGATACGGACAATCTGGCGATAGTTCACAATCGGCATGATGCCCGGGATAATCCGGCACGGAATGCCGAGCCGGCCGGCGCGGTCCACAAAGTCGAAATACTCCCGGTTGTCGTAAAAGAGCTGGGTGATAACGAAATCTGCGCCACAGTCAACCTTGTACTGGAGACGCAACAGATCGAGTTCCCGGCTTTCGCTCTCGGGGTGGGGCTCCGGGTAGCCGGCAACACCGATGCAGAAGTCCCCGTTGGCGCGGGTGAGCGAGACCAGTTCATTGGCGTGGGAGAAGCCGCCGGGCGCCGGCTCAAAGCTGGCTTGGCCGCGGGGCGGGTCGCCCCGCAGACACATCACGTTCTCAATCCCCCGGGCCTGAAATTCCTGGAGGATAGCCCGCAGCTCGGCCTGGGTATGCCCGACGCAGGTCAGGTGGGCCATGCCGACAAGCCCGAGTTCATCCTGAAAGCGGCCCACCAGATCAATCGTATTTTTACGGGTCGAACCGCCCGCCCCGTACGTCACCGAAACAAAGCTCGGTCCGAGCGGTTTCAGCTCGCCGGCCCGGACAAACAGCTGCTCAACATCGGTCGGATTTTTGGGTGGAAAAAACTCAAAGGAAAACGTTTGGTCTCGGGTCTCAAAGAGGCGGCGGATTTTCATGCTGCCCAAAGATAGCCCAAAGCGCCCGGTCCTGAAAGCGAGGGGGGAAGCCGTTTGGCTTTACAATTCGGCCCGGTCCGGTGTACCATCCGGCCCGGGAATCCTGGCACGAATTCTGGCACAAGGAGGAGCTATGCACGCACTGAAAGATCAAGCCTGTATTGTGGGGGTCGGCGAAACCGACTTCACCCGAGGCTCGGGTCGGACCGACCTGTCGCTCATGCTCGAAGCCTCAATGCGGGCCATCGACGACGCCGGCCTCAGCCCGCACGACATTGACGGCATTATCCCGCCTCCCCTGCCGTCCACCGCCGAACATTTTGCGGCCAATCTGGGTATTGAGGACCTGCGCTACTCGGTCACCGTCCACATGGGCGGCGCCAGCCCGGTGACCTCTCTCCAGAGCGCGGCCATGGCCGTGGCCTGCGGGGTGGCCAACAACGTCCTGATTCCGCTCGGCTGGAACGGCTACTCGGCCATGCGGGTCCGCAACCTGGGGCGTCCCGAAGGCGGCAGCGGCAGCGGAGCGCCGGGTGTCATGGCCACCACGATTGGCGAATACTACCTGCCCTACGGCGCCTCGGTGCCCGTCCAGTGGTACGCCTGGCTGGCCACCCGTCACAAAGAGCTGTACGGCACGCCGGACGAAGCCATGGGCTCGGTGGCGGTCGCCTCACGCAAGCACGCCCAGTTGAACGACAAAGCCTATATGTGCGGCCGCCCGCTCAGCATGGACGACTATCTGAACGCCCGCTGGGTGGCCAAGCCGTTCCGGCTGTTCGACTGTTGCCTGGAAACCGACGGCGCCTGCGCCGTGGTCCTGACCTCGCCGGAACGGGCCAAAGACCTCAAACACGATCCGGTCTATATTGCGGGCGTGGCCGAGGGGCACCCCTACCCGGCCGACGATATTCCGTCGCGGCCCGACCCGTTCACCATCGGGCTGAGTTTTGCCGCGCCCAACGCCTTTCGGATGGCCGGCGTTGAGCACAAAGATATTGACTTCATCGAGATCTACGACTGTTTCTCCTACGTCGTCCTGCTCCAACTCGAAGCCCTGGGCTTTTGTCAGCGCGGCGAGGTCGGCGATTTTGTCCAGGGTGGTCGTCTGGAACTCGGCGGGGAGCTGCCCATCAACACCCACGGCGGATTGCACTCGGAAGCCCATGTGTGGGGCATGAACCACATCACCGAGGCCGCCCGCCAGCTGCGCCACGAGGCTGGCGAGCGTCAGGTCAAGGACGCCGAGCTGGGCCTGGTGACCGGCTGGGGCGATTTTGGGGACGGCAGCCTGGCCATCTTACGGAGGTAGACATGGCACGAGACGCGAACGCCTACCAACGCCCGCTGCCCAAACTGCGCAACAGCATGGCGGTCGAGTTCTACGACTACTGCAAACAGCACCAGCTCCGTTTCCAGCGCTGCACCGACTGCGGCGCCTGGCGTCACCTGCCGCGCGACATGTGCGCCAAGTGCGGGTCTTTCAACTGGGAGTGGGCTCAGTCCAGCGGCAAGGGTAAGGTCTTCTCGTGGACGACCGCAGTCCAGCCGATGCTGTCCCAGTTCGCCGACATGGTGCCCTACAGTCCGGTGGTGATCGAGATGGAAGAAGGCGTGCGGCTGGTCAGCTGGCTGACCGATGTCGAGCCCGACGATCTGAGGCTGGATTTACCGGTCGAGGTCGTGTTCGACGATGTCACCCCAGAGGTGACCATGCCCAAGTTCAGGCGTGCAGACTAGCGGTCGGCCGCTTCACCGAGGTAGCGACATGGAAGCGTTTCAGGGCTTCAGCCTCCCCCCCGAGTTGAGCCTGCTCCGGGATCAGGTTCGGCGCTTTATCCGCGAAGAAATCATTCCGCTCGAACAGCAGCTCGACCCGGACGCCCCGGATCTGCCCGAGGCCGACTACCAGCGCCTGATGGCCAAGAACAAGGCGGCCGGCCTGTGGTGCCTGGCCGCGCCCGAGCAGTTCGGGGGCGGAGGGGTCAACACCTTTGGCATGTCGGTGGTGCTGGAAGAAATGGCCCAGCACCGCATGGGCCTGTACAACCCCGGCTGCGGGACCTTTGGCCGCTATCCGCCGGCTCCGATCTACGCCGGCACCCCGGAGCAGATCCAGCGCTACGCCATCCCGACCCTGCGGGACGGACTCAAGACCTTTTTTGCCATCACCGAACCCAGCGGCGGCTCGGACCCGGCCGGGGCCATTCAGTGTCGGGCCGTCAGGGACGGCGACTCGTGGGTCATTAACGGCACAAAGATTTTTATCTCCAACGCTCACCTGGCCGAGTGGGGGGTGGTCTTTGTGCGGACCGATCCAGACAAAGGCCGCAAGGGCATCAGCTGTTTTATTATCGACAAGGACACGCCGGGCTTCACCCCCCGCCCGTTCAAGACCATCCGCACGGTTTCGGTTCCCAACGAGGTCTCGTTTGAGGACTGTCGGGTGCCGGCCGACAAGATGATCGGGGAAGAAGGCCAGGGCCTGTTCCTGTGTTTCGATCTGCTGACCAGGGCTCGCTTTCCGTATTCGGCCGCCAATCTCGGCGTGGCGATCGCCGCCCACCGAATGGCCATTGAACACGCCAAACAACGCGAAACCTTCGGCCAAGCGCTGAGTCAGCGCCAAGCCGTCCAGTGGATGCTGGCCGATGCCGAGGTTGAGCTGCGCGCCACCCGCTGGCTGATCTGGGAGGGCGCCTGGAAAGCTGATCGCGGGGAAGACGCCCGTCTTGAGGCCTCGATTGCCAAGCTGTATTCGAGCGAGGTTCTGGGCCGGGTGATCGACAGCGCGGTCCAGATCCACGGCGGCTACGGGGTGACCAAGGAGTTTCCCCTGGAGCGCTGGTATCGGGAAGCCCGAGTGCGGCGGATTGGCGAGGGTCCCTCAGAGGTCCACCGGATGGTGATCGCCCGGTCCTTGTTCAGATAACTCTCGCAGAGAACTCTCGCAGAGAAGCCTCACCCCAGGAGCCCGTTATGGATATGGAAATTCTCAAGACCGAAGTCAGCGATTTTGTCGCCACCGTCACCATTGACCGCCCGCCGGTCAACGCCATGAACCGCCAGATGTTCGACGAAATTCAGGCCGCGTTCGACGCGCTGAACAATCGCGCCGAGGTGCGGGCTGCGGTGTTCACCGGCGCCGGCAAATGCTTTTGCGCCGGCGCCGACATGAAAGCCCGCTCCTCCTCGCTCGAAGGCCGGCAAGCCCCCCGGCCCGGAGCGATGTGGGCGCACTCACGGGCGGCCCGCGAGGCATTTCACGCCATCCTGGAGTGTTCGGTGCCGGTGATTGGGGCGATCAACGGTCCGGCGCTGGGCGGTGGACTGGCCCTGCTGGCCTCGTGCGACATGCTCATCGCCTCAGACAAAGCCCTGGTCGGCCTGCCCGAGATCGATGTCGGCCTGCTCGGCGGCGGGCGCCACACTCAGCGTCTGTTCGGGGTGTATAAGGCGCGCAAGATGATGTACACCGGCGAGCGGCTCGGCGCTCAGGAACTGTACCGGCGGGGCATTGTGGAGGCGGTGGTTCCCCCCGAGCAGCTCCTGCCCGCCGCCCAGGCCCTGGCGCAGGAGATCGCCGCCAAAAGCCCGCTGGCGATCCGTCTGGCCAAACACGCCATGAACAGCATCGAGTTCATGGATC
>WTHE01000191.1 GCA_011523315.1 Candidatus Binatota bacterium | reverse complement strand
GGGTAATGAAAGACGAGTCCTGGGGCGGCTCGCCGCCCCGCCGCACTCTGGCGTTCAAGACGGCCAGCAGTTCGGCGTCTACATCGTTTTCGCGAATTTTATTCAGCACATAGATAAAATCCTCATCGTGCTGACGGTAGATCGTCGTCAGTTCGACCGAGCAGGGCTGAAGCTCTGCAAAAACCTTGGCGCAGAAAAAGTACGGTCCGCCGTACTGCTGGTCAAAAAAGGTCTGCATGTCCCGCTCACGAACAATCGGCGGTAGCTGGAACAGATCGCCGCACAGGATGACCTGCACCCCGCCAAACGGCGTCTGGACATTGTCGCGGTGGAGACGCAGGGCCGTATCAATCCCGGCCATCACGTCGGCCCGGACCATGGACACCTCGTCGATGATCAGGGTGTCCAGTTTTTGGAACAGCTTGGCACTCCGGCGTCTGCGCAGCGTAGCCGGGTCGATCAGGGTCGGCGGAAAGCGAAAAAAGGAATGGATGGTCTGGCCGCCGACGTTGAGGGCGGCCACGCCGGTCGGCGCCAGGACGGCCGTGGCCCGGTCGGTCGTCTCGCGCAGGTAGTGCAGCAGGGTCGATTTTCCGGTGCCGGCCTTACCGGTCAGGAACAGGCACGGGCAGTCCTGCTCGATCAGGTCGAGGGTGTGTCGAAACTCGGCGTTGAGATCAATCTGGTCCAGGTCCTGGCTGCGCTCTCCGACCGTACGAAAGGCGGACGGGGCGCTGTGGTGCGGCGGCACAGTGGCGATACCTCCCTTGGCTGTCCTGGGCAGACTATACCAAACTGCACCCTGCTGACTATCTCCGGCTCTTGCAGGAATGACCCAAGCCGCATAATTTCGGCCTGCATGGAAGCCGAACCGGATCTGTCCCAGACCTTTGACGTGCTGGTCATCGGCGGGGGAAATGCCGCCCTGTGCGCGGCCATGACTGCCGCCCGGAGCGGGGCCAGCGTACTGCTGCTGGAGTGCGCGCCCGAGGCGTTTCGGGGTGGCGACAGCCGCCACACGCGCAACCTGCGCTATGTGCACACGCGGGCCAACGCCTTCCTGACCGGCCCGTATGACGAGGACGAGTTCTGGGACGACCTGCTGCGGGTCACCGCCGGCAAGACCGACGAACGCCTCGCCCGCCTGACCCTGCGCGAGTCCACCGACATCGGTGTCTGGATGGAGGCTCACGGCGGCCGCTTTCAGGCGCCCCTGCGCGGCACGCTGAACCTGTCACGCACAAACGCCTTTTTCCTGGGCGGCGGCAAGGCGCTGCTGAACGCCTATTATCACACCGCCCACCAGCTCGGGGTGCGGATTGCCTATGAGTCGGAAGTAACCGACCTCATCATGCGCGACGGCCGCTGCTGCGGCGCGCTGGTCGGCTCGGGCGAGGCGGCCCAGCAGGTCCAGGCGCGGACGGTCGTGGTCGCCGCGGGTGGATTCCAGGCCAACATCGCCTGGCTCAAGGAGTACTGGGGTGCGGCGGCCGACAACTTCCTCATCCGCGGCACCCCGTACAACACCGGTACCCTGCTGCGGGTCCTGCTCGACAACGGGGCGCAGCCGGTGGGCGACCCGCGCCAGTGTCACGCCGTGGCGATTGACGCCCGAGCGCCCAAGTTTGACGGCGGCATTGTCACCCGCCTGGACTGCGTGCCGTTCGGCATTGTGGTCAACAAGCAAGCCAAACGCTTCTACGACGAGGGCGAGGATTTCTGGCCCAAGCGCTACGCCATCTGGGGCAGGATTGTGGCTCAGCAGCCGGACCAGATCGCCTATGCGATTATCGATGCCAAGGCGCTGGGGAAATTCATGCCGTCCGTTTTCCCGCCCATTGAGGCCGCCTCCATCCTTGAGTTGGCCGGCAAACTCGAACTCGACGCGGCCGAACTGGCCCACACCCTGGCCGCGTTCAACGCCGCCATCCGGCCCGGCCGGTTTGACCCCGCGGAGTTGGACGGCTGCGCGACCCACGGTCTCGACCCGCCCAAGAGCCACTGGGCTGTGCCGCTCGACACGCCGCCGTTCCTGGCCTATCCGCTCCGGCCGGGCATTACCTTTACCTATCTGGGCGTCGGCGTGAACGAACGCGCCCAGATTCTCATGCACGACGGGAAACCCGCCCCCAATATGTATGCGGCCGGCGAGATCATGGCCGGCAATATTCTCGGCCAGGGCTATATGGCCGGTTTTGGCATGACCATTGGGACGGTTTTTGGTCGGATTGCCGGACGGGAGGCGGCCCGCCATGCCCTCAGCTGAACTCCTGAACGAAGCCCAGCGGCTGATGACGATTTGCAATGCGTGTCGGTATTGCGAGGGGTTTTGCGCCGTGTTTCCGGCCATGGAGCTGCGCACCAAGTTTGACGCCGAGGATACGGTCTACCTGGCCAATCTGTGCCACAACTGTCGGGGCTGCTACTACGCCTGCCAGTACGCGCCGCCGCACGAATTCGGGGTCAACGTGCCCCAGACCCTGTCGGCTCTACGGCTGGACAGCTATCGGGACTTTGCCTGGCCGCACGTCCTGGCCGGACTGTTTCGACGCAACGGCCTGGCACTCGGCCTGATCAGCCTGGCCAGCCTCGGCCTCATCGTGGCGCTGGTGCTGGGCTGGCAGGACGCCTCGGTCGTCTTCTCGTCGCACACCGGCCCGGGCGCCTTTTACGAGGTGATTCCCTATCGGCTGATGGTGGTGCCGGCCCTGGTCCTGAGCGGCCTGATTGTGCTGGCCCTGGGCATCGGTCTGGCGCGGTTCTGGCGCGCCATCGGCGGTCGGTGGCGTGAGCTGGCCGACCTCCCGGCCCTGGCCCGGGGCGGCTGGGACGCCCTGCGGCTGACCTATCTGGGCGGCGGCGGTCACGGCTGCAACTACCCCGACGCGGGTTTCTCGCAGCGCAGAAGATGGTTGCATCATCTCACCTTTTACGGGTTTGGGCTCGATCTTCTGGCGACCAGCACGGCCGCCGTCTACCACCACGTTTTTGCCTGGCAGGCACCCTACCCATATACCAGCCTGCCGGTCGTACTGGGCACGGTCGGCGGGCTGGGGCTGCTGGTCGGTCCCGCCGGCTTGCTGTGGCTCAAGTGGCGTAGCGACCCGCGACCGGCCGCAGAGAGCGTCTGGGGCATGGATGTCGGCTTCCTGGTCCTGCTGTTTCTGACCAGTCTGAGCGGTCTGGTCCTGCTGGCCGCGCGGGAGACCGCAGCCATGGGCAGCCTGCTGGTCATTCATCTGGGCTTTGTGGCCGGACTGTTCGTCACCTTTCCGTATGGCAAGTTCGTCCACGCCGTGTATCGTTACGCGGCGCTGGTGCGCTACGCCCAGGAAAGGAATCGCAATAGCACAAGCTAGCCACAGGACATCACGATTCCCTTCCGGGAACAGGTGCGGCATGACGGGTGAGCGGTCCTTCGACTTCGCTGACGCTACGCTCAGGACGTGCGATATTCTCGACACGCGGTTGTGGTTTCTGTAACGTTCTAGGCGGAAGAGAACTCCGGTGCCGGAAATCGAAGCTAAATTCCTCGTTCAGGACTCACAGCACATCGGTCAGCTGCTGGCCGTGCTGCGGGAGCTGGGCTACGGGGTTGAACCGCACGCCAACCAGACCATCGTTGACCGCTATTTCGATACCTCGGATTGGACGATTTTTCGGGCCGGCTGGGGCTATCGCCTGCGCGACAGCAACGGCAAGCAGACCCTGGCCCTCAAGGGGCTGGGTTTGCGCGACAGCGCCATTCAGGTCCGCGAAGAGATCGAACAACGGCTGCTCGTCTCCCACAAACGGCTGTCTGCTCTGCCCTCGGGGCCGGTCCAGAACCGCCTGGCCGGCCTGCTCGGCACCAGGAAAGTCCGCGAGCTGTTCGTGGTCCGCAACCAGCGCAGCGTGTATATGCTGTCCAGCCCGGACGATCCACCGTCGACGGTGATAGAACTCGCCATCGACCAGGTTCAGATCAGCGGCGATACACACGCCAAGCTGGCGCCGGGCGTGCTGCACTTCGGCGAGATCGAACTCGAACTCAAGCGCGGCTCCCAGGAACCGCTGGTACAGCTGGCCGGCCTGCTGCCCAAAAAGGTCGATATTCTACCTGCCCGGCTGAACAAGTTTCAGCGCGGCCTGCAAACCACCGGGCTCTCGGCCCCGACC
>WTHE01000517.1 GCA_011523315.1 Candidatus Binatota bacterium | reverse complement strand
GGGTGAGGAGTTCCCATGGACTATGACGTTATCGTTGTTGGGGCTGGCCACGCCGGGATTGAGGCGGCTCTGGCTACCGCCCGTTCAGGCGCAAAAACGCTGATGTTGACGCTCAACCTCGACCACGTTGGGCACATGTCGTGTAATCCCGCCATTGGCGGCATCGGCAAGAGCCATCTGGTTCGAGAGATTGACGCGCTGGGCGGCGAAATGGCTCGGGCTATTGACGAGACAGGCATACAGTTCCGTGTGCTCAATACGCGCAAAGGTCCAGCGGTCAGGGCGACTCGCGCCCAGGCCGATAAAGCGCTCTACCGTCAACGCATGAAACGCCGGGTGGAAACCACGCCGTCGCTCACCCTGCGTCAGGGCAGCGCCGAACGCCTGCTGGTGGAAGACCATCAGGTCCGGGGCATAGAGACCCAAATCGGCGAGAGTTTTTCAGCGTCCAAGGTCATTCTCACCACCGGAACCTTTCTCAAGGGCCTGATTCACGTGGGACTCAAACACTACGCCGCCGGCCGGGCGGGAGATTTTTCGGTTGAGGGGCTGAGCGGTCACCTCGCCACGCTCGGCTTTCAGCTCGGTCGCCTGAAAACCGGCACCTGTCCGCGACTCGACAGCCGGACGATTGATTACAGCCGGCTCGAACCCCAGTACGGGGACGAACCGCCGCCGCCGCTGTCGTTTTCGAGCCAGGCTATTCGCCAGAGTCAGCTGGTGTGCCATCTGACCTATACCAATCGGCAAACGCACGCGGCTATTCGCGCCGGCCTCGACCGCTCACCCATGTACTCGGGCGCCATTCAGGGCCGAGGGCCGCGTTATTGTCCGTCTATTGAAGACAAGATTGTCCGTTTTCAGGACAAACCGCGCCATCAGATTTTTCTTGAACCCGAGGGGCGGGATACCGTTGAGGTGTATCCCAACGGGCTGTCTACCAGCCTGCCGCTCGACGTGCAGCTGCAAATGGTCCGCTCCATAGCCGGCCTGGAAGAGGCGGAAATCATGCGGCCCGGCTATGCGATTGAGTATGACTATGCCGACCCGAGCCAACTCTTTCCCAGCTTGGAGACCAAACTGGTGTCCGGCCTGTATTTTGCCGGTCAGATCAACGGCACGACCGGCTACGAAGAGGCTGCGGCCCAGGGTTTGATGGCCGGTATCAATGCGGTTTTGAGCCTGCGGGGTGAAGATCCGCTTATTTTCGGCCGAGATCAGGCTTATATCGGGGTCCTGATAGACGACTTGGTGACCAAAGGAGTAGGGGGCGAGCCGTATCGGATGTTTACCTCACGAGCCGAGCATCGCCTGCTGCTACGTGAGGATAATGCCGACCTCAGGCTGCGCGAGTACGGGCGGCGGCTGGGTCTTGTTGACGCCGTCGCTGCGCAGCGCACCCAAGACAAGAAAGCCGCCATTGCCGCCGAAATCCAGCGTCATGAACAGACGATGGTCGTACCGACCGCCGAGATTAACGCCACTTTGACCGAGCTTGGCACTCCGCCACTCAAAAATCCGGTCTCGCTGGCCCAACTGCTGCGTCGGCCCCAACTGTCCTACGCCGTGCTGGCCGCTGTGGTTCCCCCTCCGCAGACGTATGCCCGTGAGGTCGGTGCCGAGGTGGAGATTGCGGTCAAGTACGCCGGCTATATTCGTCGCCAGGAGGAGGGAGTCGCCCGGCTGCGCCACCTCGAACATACCCGGATTCCGGCCAACCTGAACTATACCGGGGTGAGCGGGCTGTCGGTCGAAATCCAGGAAAAGCTGAGCGCGCTGCGTCCCCATTCGCTGGGTCAGGCGGCCCGCATCCCGGGCGTGACCCCTGCGGCCGTGTCGCTGTTGGCCATTCATCTGAAAAAGGGCAGCCTGCGGGCGCAAACGGCCTGACTCCGAACAAAAGAGGAAACGTGTCGTCTATGAGTAAAGTTGACACGTTTCCTCTTGCCAGCCTAATCACGCTGCCTGCACAGCAAAGGTGAACGCCGATGGCCGCCTCTCATCAAGACGCCATCGCTCACCTGCTGAGCCAAGGAGCTGCCCGCCTGGCCATGCCTCTGCCTCACACAACGCTCGACAGCGTGTGTGTCTACCTCGACGAGCTTCAGCGCTGGAGTCGTATCGTCAATCTGGTGTCTGTTCCCGACCCCCAGACCGTTATCCGTAAACACGTGCTGGACTGCTTGGCCCTGGCCTCCCGACTCCCTTTTGAGGGACGCCTGGTCGATCTGGGTAGTGGAGCCGGCTTTCCGGGCCTGATCCTGGCCATGCTTGACCCCGAGCGGCCGGTCGGTCTGATTGAAGCCCGCCGGAAACGGGTGCATTTTCTCAAAGCGGTGGTCAGGCGGCTGGGGCTGCGGAATGTGGCGGTGTATGAGGGCCGAGCCGAAACTCTTGTGCAACAGGAACGGTTTCGGGCCGTGTATCGGGTTGCGGTGTCGCGGGCGACCTGGAATCTGGCCCGGTTTTTGTCTCTCGCCCAGGAGTTTGTTGAGCCCGACGGCTGGGCGATTGCGATGAAAGGCCCAGGTGCCGAAGACGAGCTGCGTCACGTCCCGGCTCAGGCGGGTCCGTTTGTCCTGTACTCCCGTTACGACTACACCCTGCCGTTCGGCACCGAGAGCCGGACCCTGCTCACCTTTGCCGGACAATGTTTCACGTGACACACAAAGCCTGCGATCTCTGACCGGAGTTGATAACGGTGTGTCAGCCATGTTCAACGTGAAACAATGCGGAACAGGGCAGAAAATGTTTCACGTAAAACATTTTTCGGCCCAGACGCTGTTTTTTGTGGGGAAGCTATGCTAGGAAACCCGCAGTGGGAAGGGTTATCTGTATAGCCAACCGGAAGGGTGGGGTGGGGAAGACGACAACCGCGATCAATCTTGCTGCCTGCCTCGGTGTTGTCAAAGCGCCAACCTTGCTGATCGACTGTGATCCTCAGGCCAATGCCACGAGCGGTCTCGGAGTGCGTGTCGAGCAAGACACCGCGACCCTGTACGATGTGCTGTTGGGGGAGTGCCCGCTTCAGGACGCGCTTGCCAAAACCACGATTGAGCATCTCGATGTCCTGCCCGCCACGCATGACTTGATCGGCGTGGAAATTGAGCTGCTGAATATCGACAACCGTGAGTATGTCCTGCACGGTCTGCTGCGCCGCCTGGCCGAGTATGAGTATATTTTGCTCGACTGTCCGCCGTCCCTGGGTCTGCTGACGGTCAACGCCCTGACCGCCGCCGATAGTGTCCTGATTCCGCTCCAGTGCGAGTACTACGCCCTCGAGGGGCTGCGCTCTCTTTTGGAGACGATTGAGCTGCTGCGCGCCCGTTTGAACCCTGACCTGGTAATTGAGGGCCTGCTGCTGACCATGTTTGACCAGAGAAATCGCCTGTCCCGACAGGTCGAGGAAGAGGTCCGGCAATTTTTTCCCGATCAGGTCTTTCATACCGTTATCCCGCGCAATGTGCGGCTCGGCGAGAGCCCGAGTCATGGACTGCCCATTATCCTGTACGATCCGTCGTGCCGGGGCGCGCAGAGCTATGTGGCCTTGGCCCAGGAAATCCGCACGCGGACGTCGACGCCCGTCGTCGCCCAGGCTGCTTCTGAGGAAAAGGCGAACGCTGGTGAATCTCTGTCCGAGAAGAACCCGGCGTTCGCTTTTGTGGAAACGACACGGGGAGGAATAGATGAGTGAAGGAGCGGTCAACGCGAGTCCCAAGTCCGTCCTGAAACGTCGCGGCCTTGGCCGCGGTCTGGGCGCGCTGATACCCGAAGGCGTGTCCATGGCGCCGCCGGCCGCCGAACGGCGCGTGCATGTGTCCGAAATCCGCCCCAACCCGCGTCAGCCCCGGCGCTATTTTGACGAGCAGCGGATTGCCGAGTTGGCCGACTCCATTCGTCAGCAGGGCGTGTTACAGCCGCTGGTGGTGCGCAAAGCCGACTCCGGCTACGAGTTGATTGTCGGCGAGCGCCGCTTTCGCGCGGCGCAGCGGGCCGGTCTTGAGCGCGTGCCGGTCATCGTCAAGGAGGTCAGCGACGCCGAGAGCCTGGAAATGGCCCGGGTGGAGAACATTCAGCGCGAAGAACTCACCCCGATTGAGGAGGCGCTGGCCTACCGTCAGCTGATGGACGAGTTTCAGCTGACCGAGGAGGATGTGGCA
>WTHE01000458.1 GCA_011523315.1 Candidatus Binatota bacterium | reverse complement strand
CGTTCAGCATTCCGCGTTCAGGCTCATGGTCTGCCGTTCATCGTTCAGCATTCATAATTCATCATTTGAATGTGGCCGTCACCGTGCCGACCGATGAGAACGTCGTCCGCCACGTATCGCCCCGCGCAATCGGTGTCGGTCTGGTACACGAGCCGGTCATGACGCACTGCCCGGCCTCCAAGGCCCGGCCGTGTTCGGCCAGCCGGTTGGCCAGCCAGGCCAGGGCGTCGAGCTGATCGTCAATCACCTCGCGGCCAACCGCCTGCTGGACCACCTCACCGTTCTTCTGCATCTCGATGCTGATACCGCCCAGATCCAGATCGCGCGGATAGGGAGACACCGCCTCTCCCAGCACCACCCCCCACTGGGCAACGTCATCGGCCACGCCCAGAGGCAGATCGGACGCCATATCGCTACGCATCTGGACCACCTCGAAAGCCGGGCTGATGGCCGCCACCGCATCGAGCACCTGGGCCCGGGTCACTCCCGGCCCCTTGAGATCGGCACCGATGGTGATGCACAGCTCCGACTCGATTACCGGCCTGCCGATGGCCGCGTGCTCGAAGGTGTGGCCGCTGGCATAGTGGTTCTTGGCCAGCAGATAACCCCGAACCGGCTCGCTCAGCTTGAGCATCTGGCGGGCGGCGTCCGAGGTGCCGCCAATCTTCCAGCCGCTCAGCTCCTCGCCGTTGGCCAGCAACCGATCCAGAATACCGAGCTGGACCTGGTAGGCATCGCTCAGAGAGAGCGTCTTTCTGAGCGCCTCGGGCGCGTGGTCGCCCGCCTGCATCGCCTGCCATAAAATATCCGTCGCCTGCTTCACATCCATGTCTGATCCTCCTTAATTCGGGCAGCCGCAGGGGGCTGCCCCTACCGCTGCCGTTCATCATTCAGCATTCTGCCTTCATCATTTTCCTAGCCCTTTGGCAAACCCAACACCCGCTCGCCAATGATATTGTGCTGGATCTCGCTGGTGCCGCCGGCAATCGTGTACTGGCGGGCGCTCAGCACGCGGTTGAGCCAGCGCGGGGCGTCGGGCACGGCCTCGGTCTCGGCCTCCAGCAGGGCGTAGGGCCCGAGCAGCTCGCTGGCAAAGGCGGCGATGCGGACACCGAGTTCAGAGCCGGCCAGCTTGAGGATCGAGCCTTCCGGGCCCGGCGGCTGGCCTCTGAGCTGGCGGGTCAGGCTGCGCAGGCGGGTGTATTTGAGGGCTTCCTTTTCAATCTCAAAGGCGGCCAGGCGTTGGCGCACCCAGCTGTGCTGCCAGGCCGGCCGGCCGTCGATCTCGACCTGTTTGGCCAGCTCGGCCAGCCGCCGGATCTGTGACCCGCCGCCGCCCCCGCCGGCCGCGCTGCGCTCAAACATCAGGGTGGTGATGGCGACCTTCCAGCCCTCGTTTTTGGGTCCCAGCAGGTTGGCCTTGGGAATCCGCACGTCCTCGAAAAACACCTCGTTGAAGTGGCTGTGGCCGTTCAGCAGCACCAGCGGTCGGACGCTCACCCCCGGGGTTTTCATATCCAGCAGGAAATAGCTGATGCCCTTGTGTTTGGGCGCCTCGGGGTCGGTCCGGGCCAACAGCACCATCCAGTCGGCATACTGGGCGCCCGAGGTCCACACCTTTTGGCCGTTGACAACAAACTCATCGCCGTCCTCAACCGCCCGGGTCTGCAAACTGGCCAGGTCGGAGCCCGAGCCCGGCTCGGAGTAGCCCTGGCACCACACCAGCTCGCCCTGCAAAATACGCGGCAGAAAGTACTGCTTCTGTTCCTCGCTGCCCCACTGGGCAATCGTCGGGCCGGCCAGCCCGAGGCCCACATAGCCCGGCAGGATGGGTGCCCGGGCGTGGGCGTACTCCTCGTTGTAAATGATCTGCTCCATCAGCTCGGCGCCCTGGCCGCCGTACTCCTTGGGCCAGGCCAGACCGATCCAACCGGCCTGGTACAGCTGTTTATGCCAGGCCATGCGCTTGTCAAAAACCGCGCGGTTTGGTGCCACCCGCTCATCCATGGCGTCTTCGACCTTCAGCTCGGACGGCAGATGCTCGGCCAGCCAGCTCCGCACCCGCAGCCGAAACGCGTCTTGTTCGGGGGTGTACTGAAAGTCCATAGTCCCTCCTGTGTGTTATTGTCCCCCTCGCCTGTATGCGGCCGACCGCATTCCCGGCGGTCGGCTGGCCGCGCAGCGAAAGCCGGTGACCGGACTGCGGGTGAATTCGGGCGGAATGAAATGATCCCGCAGCCACGTCACGGCGATAACCCGTGGCACGTCCCAGCCGCCACCCCGTAACACCTTGGGGCCGCCGTGCTGCGGCCCGGTCGGATTGCGCGGCGGCGCAGACGCATAATAGTCCGGCGCATACCAGTCGGCCACCCACTCCCAGACGTTACCGGCCATATCCAGCGCGGCATACGGGCTGGCCCCGCCGGGATACGAGCCGACCACAGCCGGTCGCGCCGCCCCCACCCCGGCCGTCATCGCCCGCTGCCAGGCCGACCAGACGCCAAAGTCCGGCAGCGGCCGGGCGGCAACCGCATCGGCGCTGTGCAGGCGGCCAGCGTCCCACTCGTCGCCCCACGGGTAGCGCCGCCCGTCAGCGCCTCGGGCGGCCTTTTCCCACTCGGCCTCGGTCGGTAGCCGCTTGCCCTGCCAGTCGCAGAACGCCCGGGCGTCATACCACGACACCCCGACTACGGGCTGCTCAGGCTCGGACAGCTGCCACGGCCCGCTCCAGAAATGCGGGCGGCGATGGCCGGTCGCCCGCACAAAGCCCTGGTAGGCGCGGTTCGTCACCTCATGCCGGTCCACATAAAACGCATCCAGGTAGACGCGATGCCGAGGCCCGGAGTGTTCGACCACAAAGCGCAGCCGGTTTTGCATCGCTCCCTGCCAGCCAAAGTCGAGCACCCGCTGTTGTTCCTCGGGGCTGGCGCCCATGACAAACTCGCCGGCCGGGATACGGACCATGGCAGCCGGTTCGGCCGCCACGGCCGTCGACCCGACCCCAAGCGCCATCCCCAGCACCCCGGCCAGCGCCCCGTTCAGCATCGCTCCCACCGTCTTCACTGTCTTTCGTTCAGTATTCAGGCAGCCACGGGGGGCTGGCCCCTACCCCAGCCGTTCATCATTCATCGTTCAGCATTCATCATTTAAGAAGTCCAGGACAATCCGATTAAACGCCTCGGGCTTCTCAAAGTACACCGAGTGAGCCGCTCCCGGCACCCGAACCAGCCGCGCGCCCGGCAGCCGCCGGGCCACCGGTTCTATGATATGGGCCGGCATCAGGCTGTCCTGCTCGCCAACGATGAACAGGGCCGGGATGCGTTGTGCGACAATAGCGTCAACCTGGTACTCCACATCGAACTGAGCCCCCAGATTGGACGGCTTGGGCAGGTTCATGGCCGTGATCTCGTGGTACAGAAAGCGGTGGGCCGGCTTGTGTGTGGCAAACTGCCGGGTGTAGGCCCCAGCCCAAATCTGCCGCGCCCCGGCGTTGCGCATGTCGGCCATGTGCTGGTCCACCACGCGGTCGCGTATCCCGCCGGTCGAGTCGCCCAGCACCAGCGCGCTGACCCGTTGGGGCTGGAGCGCGGCCAGACCGATTGAGGTCCAGCCGCCCATGGACTGGCCGACCAGCGCGGCCTTTTCGATTCCCAGATGATCCAGCAGGCCCAGCAAGTCCTGCGGATAGGCGTGGGCGCCGGGATCATCGGGCACGTCGCGCGTCAGCCCGTGGCCACGGTGATCGAACGTAATGCAGGTAAACGACTCGGACAACACCGGCACCTGCTGCCACCAGCTCAGGTGGCTGCCGCCGCCGGGATGGGCCAGGACCACAGCCGGTCCCCGACCGTGGACTTCGTAGTACATGGTGATGCCGTTGGTTTCGACAAAAGGCATGCCCCTCCCCTTTCAGGCCGGGACCATAGCGCACTCCGGCCTAACTGCCCAGCGCCTGGGGGAAAATCGCTACTAGGGATAGAGGGTTGACAGGGCGTAGCTGACTTCAGATAATTTCTCACGCCGCGGACAAAGTTCGGACTCATGTGCCGTGAGAGCCTTCGGGTTCCTAGATCCGAGGTTTTTTCTCCTCATACTCCCGAGGAAAGACCGTATCAAAGGTCGGGCTGTTGTCACCGGTGAAGAAAGGTCCTGGTGAGTGACC
>WTHE01000141.1 GCA_011523315.1 Candidatus Binatota bacterium | reverse complement strand
AGACTCCATCCTCCTTGGCGAGCCGTATCGCTGTATCTTTTAACGATATTGGCAGTTGCAGCGGGTACTTGCAGCGGCGGGTGTCAGTCATCTTTCAGTCTCCTTACGATTCTCCGGCCCGACCGACGCCCATTTAAGCTGCGAGTCATTCGTGGTGGGAAGATCGCTTGACCTCAAAGTGCATCAGGGGCGGGCGAAAGCGTCCATGACCACCTCGTAGGCTTCGGCAACTGGAATATCAAAATGGTCTGCTATTTTCTTTGCGAGCGGCCGGCGCTGCACATTCCACCGTTCTCGGAAACCGACCACCGTTGCGCTGAGCAGGTCTCCGTTCTCGGCATACCGCCAGACAATCTCCGTGCTGTCTTCAACGCCTCGCGTAGCGACTTCTCGGCATTGGACAATATAGAGAACGTCGCCAGCAGCATCATAGTCGAGCTTGAAGGATTTTGCGCTAGCCATTGCTTTTCCTCCAAATCACGTTAGCAAAGTTCTTCGTTCCAGATAATCGGCGAGAGCCTCATGCAACATCGTGCAGGCTTTTTTCTAATTTCTGGCGAAGTTCCAAATAATGGCGGTAATCATTCGCCCACTCCACAAACACCGCATCATCCGACAGCTTGCCCCGGCTGTACCGATCAAAGAACTCCTCCGAGTCCATCCGCTGCTGGCTCTCATACGTGCTCAGCCGTTTCGTCACCGCTACCAATGCGTCGAGGGGTGAGGTGTATTCAATTGTTTGTTTCCGCATTTGGGTCTCCTGTGTACGTCCCTCCAGTGTACCGAAATCCCTTCATGACTTCATCCCCAAGATGATTGCTGATCTTCACTGTCATCCGCTCTGATGGGGATGTCGAACGGTTGTGAGGTGTCACTTCCGTCTGATGGCCGACCTGAATGCGGACGATCAGGCGGCCCTCGGCCTGTAAACGGGGCGTCTGAACCTGGACCCCGCTGTGTCGGTGTGCTACACTGGGGGCGGTCTTGTTCACGAAAGCGAGGGAGAAAACACATGACAGATTTCCATGTTGCGCCTCTGGATGCGAGCTTTGGAGCGGTGGTGACCGGACTCAAGCTCGCCGACCTTGACGATGCCGCCTTCAGCCGACTCTACGACACCTGGCTTGAGTACGCGCTGCTCGTCTTCCCGGACCAGCACCTGTCGAACGACCAGCAGGTTGAATTTGCCACCCGCTTCGGTGAGCTGGAGTTCGACCTGGTGGCGATCAGCAACGTGAAGAAGGATGGCAGCGTGCGGGTCGAAGACGATGCGGACGGCGTCATTCAGGTGCTCAAGGGCAACATGGGCTGGCACTGCGACAGCACCTATATGCCCGTGCAGGCCAAGGGCGCGGTGTTCACGGCGCATGTCGTGCCGTCGTCGCGCGGCGAGACCGGCTGGGCCGATCTGCGGGCCGGCTATGATGCCCTTGACGCGGCCACCAAAGAAAAAGTCGCCACGCTGTCGGCCTACCATTCGCTGCGCTATTCACAGAAAAAGGCTGGCTTCACGCCCAAAGCCGACGGCGACTATAACGGCTACGGTCTGGATGTCCAGGATCCGCCGCTCAGGCCCCTGGTCAAAACGCATCCCGAGACCGGGCGGAAGTCGCTGCTGATTGGCCGCCACGCCTACGGCATTCCCGGCATGGACCCGGCCGAATCCGAAGCCTTCCTCAAGTCCCTGGTGGACCATACCTGCCAGCCGCCGCGTGTCTATCACCACAGGTGGACCGCAGGTGATGCGGTGGTGTGGGATAACCGTCGCCTGCTGCACCAGTCCTGCCCGTGGGATATGACCCAGGCCCGGGTGATGTACCACGCGCGCATCGCCGGAGACCCGGCGTCTGAATTCGCCGGCCCGAACTGATCGGCTGCGGAGCCGAGAAGCGGTCTGCGAGTTTCCAAAGTCCCCTCTGACGACGGTCCTCGCGCCGAAAAAATCCCCCTCAGTCCCCCTTTTGGCAAAGGGGGAAGCCTGTCCTGAGCCCCGTCGAAGGGCGCGCCAGCCCACCTTGCTCCATCAGTTGCGGGGGCGGTCGGTGTGGTCGAAGCGCCCGTTGCGCAGAAAGAAAATCGTCTGCCGGATTACCTCGACCGAGCGCATCATAAAGGTATGCGTGTGGGGCAGGGCGAGAAAGTCTTGCATCCCCTCTAGCTTGGTGCTCTCAAGCGCGACCTTGCCGTCGTCGGGACCCCGCAGGAATCGGGAAAAGACAGGATTGAGGCTGCGGGTTCCGGCAATGACGCCGACCGCGAACCGGGCTGGTCCGAGTTGGCGGGGCAGGCTGTCCTCGCCGGTGCCAAGCTGAAGGCCGGCCGGTCCGTTCCACAGGCCGAAGCCGGGGATCCACGCCAGCTTGTCAACAACCTGACTCCCCCTGTTGGGCGGCCCGAGCATCACCACCCGGCCAAGCTTGGGCAAGTGATGTTCGGGCAGGTCATGCTCGGCCAGATAGTAGCGCACCAGGATGCCGCCCAGGGAATGGGTCACGACATGCACGGTCTCGGCCCGCCGGCTGCGGCAAGCGGCGATACCCTTTTCCATTGCCAGGGGAGCGAGCTGCTGAATGGCGTGCTTCCGGGAGGGATAGTCGATGTTGACGGCGGCGAAACCTGCGTCCGTAAGCGCCTCCTCAAGCCGCGCCATGGACGCCGCCGTACGGGCCAGGCCGTGAAGCAGCACCACGCATTCGGGCGCTTGGCCGACCCGTCCGGCCGCTGCGGAGAGCGGCAGAGCGCTCGCCAGGACAGCGGCGGACAGCCACACCAGAAGACGCATCGTCCGCAAGCGGGCCGGATGCGGTCCTGCGCCGTCGCCTGGCCGTCGAGCCCGCCTATCGGCAGTGGGGCATGACCTCGGTGGCAAACAGCTCCATGGAGCGCCTGACCGTGGTCGGCTCGATCAGCCCGCCCTGGTTGAAGTAGCCGATGAATTCGTCCATCTGAAACTCGTCCTGCAGAGCCTTGATGCGCTCAATGCAGTGGGCCGGGTCGCCAAACACGCCCATGCGTCGATCCACCCCGTCGTAGTTGACCCGCTCCAGCCGCTCCAGAACCTGCTGAAACGCCTCAAAACTCTTGACCGGAGCCGTGCTCAGGGGCTTAAGACGCTCGCCCGCCGCCTTGAAGAAGTGCATCAGGCTGGCCTCGCACTCCTGGCGCGCCTGCTGGCGGCTGTCCGACACATGGATCGGAAACATCAGGGCCACGTCTTGACGTACCTCGGACCCCAGCGCGTCCCGATGGACGCCAAGGTACTCGCGCAGTTTATCCGGCGGATTGATCAGCGGCGAGGCAAAAATGGGCGTGCCCAGCCGCCCGGCAATGGTGAAGGTGTCGGGGCTGTTGGCGGCCAGGCGAATCGGGGGGTGCGGCTTCTGGAGCGGTTTGGGCACAACCGACAGCTCCTGGGTCTGATAGTAACGGCCCTGGTAGGAAAACGACTCCTGGGTCCAGGCCTTGAGCATCACCTCCAGGGCCTCCTCGAAGCGCTCCCGGCTCTCTTCCTGGGGCACGTTATAGCCTAGGTAGTGGATCGGCGCGGTACCCCGGCCTACGCCCAGTTCCAGGCGGCCGCCGCTCAGCACGTCGGCCGTGGCCGCCTCCTCGGCGATCTTGATCGGGTTGTGGAGGGGCAGCAGGGTTACCGCCGTGCCGAGCCGAATGCGTTGGGTGCGCTGGGCGGCGGCGGCCAGGATCATCAGCGGCGAGGCCGAGATGGACGAGCGCCGCCCAAAGTGCAGCTCACCCAGCCACACCGCGTCAAAGCCGGCCCGGTCGCCGACCTCAATCTGAGCCAGGATATCCTGAAAGCGTTGCTGCTCGGACTGGGTGTCGTCACACGGCAGCTGATCGAAGAATCCAAAACGCATACTCTCTCCTTTATGCTCAGCCCTGGGCCGATGTGGCCTGCACGCCGGGCTGGAGGCTGCCCCTGCCCGACACAAAATCGTGCAGATGCTGGAGGCCGGTCAGAAAACGGGCCAGATTCTGCGGAGCGGGCACGACTGGCACCATGCTCAAGGCGTACAATGCCTTGTAGAAACTCTCCCGCTGTTGCCAGTTCTGGTTCATGTCGCAGATCGGCCGCGCCCAGGCGGCTGTTTCGAGCAGCCGCGTCAGCCCGTGCAGCAGGACGCTGTCGCCCAGGGCCTGGAGCTGCCGGTCCTGGG
>WTHE01000245.1 GCA_011523315.1 Candidatus Binatota bacterium | reverse complement strand
GCGTGCAGCCGCTCGACCTGGTCGGCGACCGCATAGCGGGCTTGGGCGTCCCGGCTGCTCTCGCCAAAGCCCGGCAGGTCTGGAGCGATGATGCGGAAGTGGGGAGTCAGATAGGCGGCGACGCGCGTCCAGTTGTCCTTGTTGGCGGCAAAGCCGTGCAGCAGCACCAGGGTTTCTCCGCTTCCTCCAGAGAGATACTGAATCCGGTGCTCAGCGACCTGCACCGTCCGCTCTTCCAGGCCGGCGGCTGCCCGGTCCGCCCGCACAGCCAGGGACAGAACAACGCCGGGAAACAGGTACAAGACCGCCAGGCCCAGCATAAAAAGACCCAGCAGGCCGCCCAGAAAGATTGTGATCCAGCGCTTTTTCATCGGCCAGGCGTCAGGCTTCGAGCAGCGCCGCCAAGCGTGCCTCAGCGCCCGAAGAGAAGGGATTGATGAAGGCGACGCCGTTCAGGCGTCGGCCGTCCTGCATATCTTCGCTGAGGATGGCGGAGCAGCCGTTCTGGCGTGCTGTGGCCCACAGCACGGCGTCCCAGAAGGATAGCCGATGCTCGTTGACCGCTTCCATAGCGTCGATGAGAGCCGTATCGTCGGCGCAGATGACGGGAAACACCTCAAGCCAGTCGTGCACGAAGGCGCTGGCGTGGGAAGGCGTGAGCAGCTTCTTGCGTGTCGTTGCGTGGAAAAATTCGGCCAGCGCCTGGACTGTCAGCACGCAGTCGCGCCGGGCTGCCCGTCCGATGATCTCCTTGGCCCGTTGGTGGCGTTCGTCGGCATCCCGGTCGATTGCGTAGACCAGAATATTGGTGTCGAGCGAGAAGCGCCCCTTAACGGTCATACAGTTCTGCCCGTTCGGCCCGCAGGCCGCCGAGTGAAACACCCTCGTCCAGTCGTGCCATCATCCGCCCATAGGCAGCCGCCCACTCAGGGTCGGCCGTCTTGTCGGCGGTGTGGGGGACCAGTTTGGCGATGGGACGGCCACGTCGGGTGATCACGAAACCCTCTCCCCGCTCGACTTCCTTTACCAGCCTGGAGAATTCCTGGTTGGCCGTCATCAAAGAAACCGTACGCATGCTGATTCCTCAATTTCTACTATGTACTATGTAGAGGACGTGAGTGGTCTCGTCAATGAAGCCGGGACGGCTGCGTAATAGCGGGGCCGGTCCGAATCTGGTACAGCTGGGGCCATGCAGGTGATCGGACATCGGGGGGCGGCCGCTTTGGCGCCTGAAAATACCTGGGCCAGCTTTGACTTGGCTGTGTCTCTGGGAGTGGACGCGATTGAAACCGATGTGCGGGCGACCAGCGACGGAGAATTGATCCTGCTTCACGATGAACGGCTGGCCCGGACTACCAACGGTCAGGGCTTCGCCCGCGAGACGCCGTGGGCGACAATCAGAGAGCTGGATGCCGGGGGATGGTTTGGCGCCGCGTTTCGGGGCGCCCGGGTGCCGCTGTTTGGCGAGACTCTGCTGCGCTACGGCGGGCGGATTCCGCTGATTATCGAGGTCAAGCAGCTCGACCTTGAGGTCCGTGTCCTGGAGCTGGTCCGGGAGTATGGCCTGCTGCACGCAGTCGCTTTCACCTCGTTCTATTTCCCGGTCGTGCAGAATCTCAAGACGCTGGCGCCGGAGGCCAAGGTAGGATTTCTGGCCTCTGACGTGCAGGAGCAGACGGTCGAGCGGGTCATTGCGGCCGGGCTCGACCAGTTCTGTCCTCCGGCCAAGGCCGTCTCGCCCGACCGGGTCCGCGCCTGGCAAGCCCTGGGCCTGGACATCCGGGCCTGGGGGGTAGGCGACCCCGAGCTGATGCGGGCCGCAGTGGCGGCCGGGGTGGACGGGATGACCGTCGATTTTCCCCACCTGCTGCTGGAAGCCTTGGGCCGGCGTCCCCCTCGGGGAGACTGAGACGAATCGGGTGGCAGAGAGCCTGCTGGCGGCTATGAGGGCGAGGCGGCGAGCTGTTTCAGCTTGCTCTCGATGCTCTGCACCAGGTTTTCATACGACGATTTGTTGATGATCCGGTTGAACTGAGTCCGATAGTTGCGGACCATGCTGACGTTCTCAATCACCACGTCGTAGATCAACCAGCGTCCTTCGACCAGGTGCAGACGGTAGCTCAGCGAAAAGGTTTTGTTCAGCGAGGGAGCCAGAATCCGGGAATCGACCTCAGCATAGCTGCCGTCAATATGCTCGCGGTCAAAGAAAAATTCGGTATCCTCGCGGTAGCGGTCTAAGGTACTGCTATACGTCTTCTCTATTAAGTCCGTAAAAAGTCTGATGAATTCCTGCCGCTGCTCCTCTGTCCGGTCTCGCCAGTGTACCCCCAGGGTGCGTTTGGCGATTTCCCGAGAGTCAAACTGTGGAAGGGCAACCTCGCGGATTTTTTGGATGCGGACTTGGCTCTGGTCCGGGTCTTGGTAGGCCGGATCCTGGAGAATGGCGAGGATCTCGTGCATCGTCGCCTGGATGACTGTGAGGGGTGAGTCTGTGGCTGAGGCCAAGCCGGCACAGGCCAGGCACAGCAGTCCGACTCCAATACTCTCAACCAGTGATCTCCGCAACGTACTCACCACACCCCCCTCACTCCCCGCATCCCTATTCCTTGACGGCGTTGGCTCGCCGCTGCAAGTAGCCGTCCTGAACCGCCCCGTACAGGTCAACCGAGACCAGCTCAACCTGTTCAAAGAGTTCCAGGTTGAGTGAGCGGGTGTTGACGGCATGACCGACCGTCTGGCCGCCCTGAATGGCAAGGATGTCCAGGGCGGCCAGCAGATAGTTCATCGGATTCATTGCGCTGTCAACGGCAAAACCAAAGGTGTCACGAACCGTTGAGGGGCCGTAGAAGGGCAGGACCAGATACGGGCCGGATGAAATGCCGTAGTGGCCCAGGGTCTGGCCGAAGTCTTCGTCGCTCGGCCGCCAACCGAACAGGCTGTCGGCGACATCAAAAAAGCCGATCCCACCCAGGACGGTATTGACGGCAAAGCGGCCGATTTCGCGTCCGGCCCCGTCAATTTTTCCCTGGAGTACACTGTTCACGACTCGGGGCAGCACTCCCAGATTTTTGAAGAACCGGTCAACGCCGTGCTGGCCCGGCTCGGGAACCACTTCGGCGTAGCCGGTCGCCACCGGTCGCAGGAGATATTCATCGAGCTTGAGATTGAAGCTGAACATGGGCTGGTTGAACGACTCCCACGGGTCGTACGGCGTCCGCAGGTCTGCCCCTTCGGCTTCATAGGGATCTTGGGCAGGATTCTGGGCTTGGGCGAAGACCGGCGTGGAGCCAGCGCTCAAAAGACCGATGAGGAGCATAGCGGTGATGAATACGACAGACACTCTGTCCCTCCTGCGTGTGGTGCTGGCCTGAGGTGTAGTACGGCGCATGGTTCTCCTAATCAAGACTGAGATCGAACATCGAATCGTCTGCCGCAGCGCTGCCGGTCTGCTCGGCCGCGTTGAGGTTGCCGAACAAGACCTGCCCGACGGTGTCAAGGATGTCGGTGGCGGACTCGGTGTGCTGAATCCGACCGCCGGAGCTGAGGGTTTCGGCTGCCGGCCCAATTTCAATGTCGATGAAGCGCTCGCCGATCAGGCCGGCCGTTTTAATCACCGCCCGGCTGTCCCGGGGCAGCCGGATGTCGGGCTGGATGCTCAGCGTTGCCCGAGCTTGTGTCAGCGTGTCGGTCAGGGCCACGGACTCGACCCGTCCGATTTCCACCCCGGCCACCTCGACCCGGGCGCCGCTCTGCAAGCCGCCGGCGTCGGAGAACTCGGCCGTGAGCCGGTAGTGCTGGGTGCCGGCAAAACTGATCTGGCCGAACTGCAGGGACAGATAGACCAAGCCGCCCAGCACCAGCACGACCAGCCAGCCGACCACGAGTTCTGAGTCCAGTTTCATTCTAGTGCGCCTCAATCGGCCCCTGGGTCTGGCCGGTGATAAACTGCTGGACAACGGGATCGGTCGAGGCTTGCAGCTCTTCGGGAGTGCCGGCCGCCACAACAGAACCCTGGTG
The DNA here is from genome assembly GCA_011523315.1 of Candidatus Binatota bacterium. Classification (GTDB taxonomy): domain Bacteria; phylum Desulfobacterota; class Binatia; order Bin18; family Bin18; genus JAAXHF01. The sequence goes on along the minus strand of WTHE01000245.1, from coordinate 160 downwards.
CAGCATAGCGATATGTGTGGCCAGTGAAAAGACCTCCGGGATTTCATGGCTGACCACGACCGCAGTAAAGTTGAGGAGGCCGTGCAAGTCAAGAATGAGCTGGTGGATCGTGTTGACCCGAATGGGGTCGAGACCGGTGGTCGGCTCGTCGAACAGCATG
>WTHE01000218.1 GCA_011523315.1 Candidatus Binatota bacterium | reverse complement strand
TCCCTACCCCTCGCCTTTCATCCCGCCAAAGATCGCAAAATTCAGAAATTTCCAGTAGCAGTCCACCATCTGAAAACCGGCCTCGCGCCACCACTCCAGCTGCGGCTCAAGCGGCGCGATGTGGCTGCTCTGGCCCTTGGGGCGCTGCATGGCCGTGCGCGCCTGACGGATTTCCTCCAGAGAGTGTTCCACGCCGGTACGCTCACGCAGGTGGTGTTGAATCACCCGGTCGGACAGCGGGGTAAAATGCTCGCGCATGTCCGGCGCGCCGCTCACCACATCGTTGTTGAGGAACATGCCGCCAGGCAGCAGCAACTCGTAGACCTCGGCGCACAGCGCCCGCTTGCGCTGATCGGTCAGATGGTGCAGGGCAATCGCCGACACCGCAGCGTGAAACGGTCCCGGCAGCTCGGCCGACCAGGCCGGGTCGGCCAGATCTCTGAGAAACATGTACACCTGTTGGCCGTATTTGGCCAAACGCGGCTCGGCGTGGCCCTGCATGGCCGTCGAGCCGTCCAGCCACACCACGCTGGCCTGCGGATAACGGGTGAGAATGGTTTCCGTCACCGCCCCGTAGCCGGCACCTAAATCCAACACCCGAATGGACTGATCGGTCGGCCAGGGGAAAAAATCGACCAGGCTGCTGAGCTGTTCATAGCGCTTGGGAATCAGGAGTTCGCCGCGCGTCACAAAATAATCCACCCGCTTCTGATCGTCCCAGCCACACAGAGTATCGGTCTGTCCCATGGCCCCCTGTATGGCACCTCCGCCCCCGGCATGCAAGCGCGCCACGGGTGTATCGCCCGTGTTGATCCGTGCTCATTTTTGGCCCCTTGCGTCTCACACCAGAAGTCTTTAGAACACAGGGCTTATATGAGAATCGGTATTGTCTCGGATATTCACGCCGACGCCGCAGCCCTGCGTCGCGCGCTTGAGGATATGCCCTCGACCGATATGCTGCTGTGTCCGGGTGACGCCATCAGCGAGTACCGCTTCTGTGCGGATACGGTCGAGCTGCTCAGGCGGGCCGGGGTGGTGTGTATTCAGGGCAACCACGAACTCGTCCTGTTCGGCGGTCGCAACCCGGCCTATCTGCAAAAATGCCGCGACACCTTTGCTGCGGAATCGCTCGACTTCCTGGCCCGGGCGCCGCTCAGACGCGAGATTGAATGCGACGGGGCAACGATTCTGATGGTCCACGCCAGCCCCTGGGAGCCTCACGACGAGTATATCTACTCCGGCAGCGCCCGGCTCAAACAGTTCGCCGACCTGCCCTACGACCTGGTCTGTTTCGGGCACACCCATGTTCCGTTCGTGGAGCGGGCCGGCTCGGTTCTGGTCGTCAATCCCGGCTCGCCGTCCCAGCCCCGTGACCGGGACAGACGCGGGGCGTATGCGATCTTCGATACCGAAACCAAACAGGCCGCCATTCACCGTTTCTGCCTGTCTTGATTGTCTGCCGTCCACCCGCGTGCTAGCCTCAGCTGCAATCACCCGCTGAGGAGGCCGCCCGTGGACGCCAAGCAAACATCCCGCTCGACCCCAGCCCAGGCCAATAACCCGAGCCGACGCACCTTCTTACGCCAGGCTGCGGTCGGACTGGCCGGCGGCGGTGCGGCTTTGGCCGCCGGCTGTGAGTACCAGACCCAGCTCTTTTTATTGCAGCCGGTCGAAGAACAGGCCGACCGACACAGTCCGGACTGGCAGGAGGCCGGTATCCGCCAGTACCGCACCCTGGGCCGGACCGGGGTGCAGGTTTCGGACATCTCGTTTGGCTGTGCGGGCCTGCACGACACCGGGGTCGTCAAGCACGCGCTGGAGCGCGGCGTCAATTATTTCGACACCTCGCCCGACTATTCCCGGGCCGGCTCGGAACGCGCCCTGGGCGAAGGCATCAGGGGCTATCCGCGCGACAAGCTGTTTATCGTGTCGAAGTTCTGTACCCCGAGCGGTCATCTCAGCAATTCCACGCCGGTCAAAGATGTCATCGCTGCGATTGAAGCCAGCCTGCAACGGATCGGCACCGACTACCTCGACCTGGCCCACATCCACGCCTGCAACTCCATCGAACGGCTGATGAACCCCAATATCCATGAAGCCTTTGATCGGCTCAAAGAGCAGGGCAAGCTGCGCTTCCTGGGCGTCTCGTCCCACACGCCGCGGCTGGAACAGGTCATGCGCCACGCCGTTGACTCGGACCGCTTCGACGTCATCATGGTCGCCTATAATTTTCGGAACTGGCCCGAGCTGACCACCATCTTTCACGACGCCAAGCAAAAGGGGGTCGGGGTCGTGGCCATGAAAACGCTCAAGGGCGCTCGGCATACGGCGCTGTCGGACTTCAGTTCGACCGAACGCGAGACCTTCTCCCAGGCGGCCTTCAAGTGGGTGCTGTCCAACCAGGATGTCAGCTGTCTGGTGGTGACCATGAGTTCGCGGGGCCAGATCGACGAGTATTTGCACGCCTCGGGTCAGCCGGTGCAGCAGGCCGATGTTGCGCTACTCGAAAAATACGACCGTCTGATCGCCAACGACTACTGCCCGCCGGGCTGCGGAGAGTGTCTGTCCTCCTGCCCGGCCGAGGTGCCGGTCGACGACATCCTGCGCTACGCCATGTACTACGAAAACTACGGCCAGCAGCGCGTCGGCATGGAAGAGTACGCCAAACTTCCCGAGGCGCGCAACGCGTCACAGTGCGTGGACTGCCGGGCACCGTGCGAGCAGGCCTGTCCGTCCCAGCTGCCAATCAAGGCCAAGCTGCTGCACGCTGACCGTCTGCTCAGATTTGTCTGACGGCAATGGCGTGAAAACCCTACTCATCCTCCGCCACGGCAAGGCTCGGCCGGATAGCCCCGAGCACGATTTCGCGCGTGGCCTCAAAAAACGCGGCCGCCGACAGGCCGAGCAGGCCGGGCAAGAGATTGTCCGGCAGGGAATTCGGCTTGATCTGGTCATTTCGTCGGCCGCTCGCCGCGCCCGCCAAACCGCCAAGCGGGCGGCGCGCACGGCCGGCTATGCGGGCAGCACCGTCAAACTGGACAGCCTGTACCTGGCCGGACTGACTCGGCATCTTGAGGTCCTGGCCGGGCTGGACGACGCCTGTCGGACAGTGCTGCTGGTCGGCCATAACCCCGACCTCGAAGACCTGGTCAGTCGGCTGAGCGGCCGGGAGCTGCCCCTGCCAACCGGGGCCCTGGTCGGCATCGACCTCGATACTCCCTCATGGAACACCCTGACCGGCACGCCGGGCAGACTCCGTTTTGTGTTCGTGCCCGGCCGCAGCGCCTGAGAGCCGGACGCCGATCAGCTCGCCATGGCGTACATCAGAACCGCGCACACCAGCATTTCAAGGGCGTTGAGTTGGACTGACAGCTTGTGCAAGCGGGTGAAGGCCGGGGAGTGTTCCTCGTGCTTTTCCAGCATGGCATCGCGAGCGGTGTTGATCCTGGGCATCAGGATTTGGCGAGCGTAGGCGGTGATGCCCAGCAGCAGGGCGAAGGCCGCAGTCCACCAGTTCGGCCGCGCCAGACTGGCCAGCAGAGCAACCGTTATACATACCAGGCCGAACAGGTAGTACTTGGGAAACACCCGGCGGATCATCCGCCCGGCTTCGACCGGCTCCAGGGTGCCAAACACCGTTGGCGCAACAACTGCGGCAAAAAATACCATGGCGCCAAGCCACATGCCGGTTGCGGTGAGGAGGACTGTGTCCAGCATTGTCGATCTCCTTGCATGTTCTGGCTAGCGATCCCGCACCGGAGCGTCAAGTACCACCAGGCTTTCCCTTCACCTACGCCGCAGCCCGCTTGCCAGCTTGTCTCCGCCTGTGGCAGACTGGCCTGCATCCCAGCCGCAGGCTCGCATAGCCCAGACACCACCAGCCATGGATAAACTCAGCCACACCGACGCCCACGGCCATGCCCGCATGGTTGATGTTGGCGACAAGGCCGTGACCGCCCGCGAGGCGCGGGCCAGCGGTACGGTCCACATGCAGCCCGCAACCCTGCGCCTGATCACCACCGGTCAGCTGCCCAAGGGCGACGTGCTGGCCGTAGCCCGGGTTGCCGGCATCATGGCGGCCAAAAAAACCGCCGAGCTGATTCCGTTATGCCATCCCCTGCCGCTGACCTCCATCACGGTCGAGTTCACCCCCCACCCCTCCGACGGCCGGCTGGACATTGAGGCACGGG
>WTHE01000058.1 GCA_011523315.1 Candidatus Binatota bacterium | reverse complement strand
ATTTTTTCCTGCCCATGACCCTCGGCGTAACGCCGACCTTTACCATCGGCGGCTATGTCGAAGACGAGCACTACAGCCAGAAGAATGGGCCCAGCGGCAGCCGCAACGCTCAGGCGTTCTACTCTCAGCTGCACCTGGCGTGGCGCGAGATGCTGTTCGTCACGTCCGGGTTTCGCCTCGACGACGCGGTCACGTATGGGACGCACCTCAGTCCCCGGGTCTCGGCCGCCCTGATTATTCCCGGCCTCAACACCAAACTGCGCGGCGGCTACAGTCAGGGCATCAAGGCGGCCACTTTCGCTCAGAACGTCGATACCGCGTTTTCCCGCGGCAATCCCGACCTGGAGGCCGAAGAGTCCGAGAGCTGGGAAATCGGCCTCGACCAACCCCTCACTCTGGGTGTCTTGGACGCGCAGCTGAACCTGACCTATTTTTCGACCGAATACAAAAACCTGATTGCGTATACCTTTGCGCCCGAACTGGCCTCGAATTACTTGAACGTCCATCGCGTCCGCAGCCGTGGGCTTGAGGTCGGGACGTCCGCCGGCCTGCCCTACGGATTCTCGGTGCGCGGCGCGTATACCTACCTGGAAACCGAGGTGCTGGACAACGCCGGAAACGACGGCTTCGGGTCCTTCAGGCAGGGCGAGCCCCTGGTGCGGCGGCCCAAGCACGTGGGCTCGTTCACCCTGAACTACGCCGGCGAGCGCCTGAACGCCAACTTTCACCTGTATATCAAAGGCAATGTCACCGAGCGGGCCGGCGCCCTGCACGACGGCTACGAGCGGGCCGACCTGGCTGTGTCGTACCTGCTGTTCGAGGACCGCTGGGGCATCCGTTCCCTGACCCTGGAGGGCAAGGTCAACAATCTGTTTGACGCCGACTATCAAGAGGTGTTGTACTTCTCGTCCGCGGAAACGACCTTTCTGGCCGGCTTCCGGGCCGAGTTCTGAGCCGGTCGCCGAAAGCTCAGCCGGCGAGCAGCGCCCGGCTGAGGCGCGCCTCCGCAGCCGCATCGGGCGGCAGGCCGATACGCAGCCGGTCTCGGCTCCAGTCAAAGCCGCGAACGAAGATCCCGCACTCGGCCAAACGCTGCCAGACCCTGCCGGCGGCGTCCACCTCAACGAAACGGAAGAGGTCGGTGCCGCCCGCCGCCCGCAGCCCGGCCGCGTTCAGCACCGCGTCCAGACGCGCCCGCGCCGTGGCCAGCCGCCGGCGGGTGGCCCGCTGCCAGCCGGCGTCCCGGTAGGCCCGCGCTCCCACGGCCAGGGCCGGACCGGAGACGCTCCACACGCCCAGACATGTACGTGCCGTTTCCACCGCGTCCCACGGCGCAATCAGTGCCCCGAGCCGGAGTCCGGGCAGACCGAAGAACTTGCCGAACGAGCGCAGGAGTATGAGCCCTGGTCGGCCGCCACTGGCCGCCAGCGACAGCTCCGGCCGCACGTCGGCGTAGGCTTCGTCAACAATCAGCCAGCCGTCCTTTGCGGCCAGGGCCGCCCGTGCCGCCTCAAGCCGGTCCGGTTTCCAGACCCGGCCGTCCGGATTGTTCGGGTTGCACAGGACGACGAGGTCAGCCGTGGCCAGGGCATCCAGGGGGTCGGATGTTTCGACGACCCGACATCCCGAGGCTCGCCACACCTCGGCATGGTCGGCAAAGCTCGGCCGGGCAACAGCCACCCAAGCCCCGGGCCGGGGCCGGAGCAGTACCGGCAGCAGACGGATCAGCAGCTCGCTGCCCGGCGCGGGCAGGACACACGCCGCAGGCGCGCCAAATGCCGCCGCCATGGCTTCCCGGCAGGCTGCGGTCGCAGTCACACTCGGCAAACGCTGGAGAGTCTCCGGCAACGGGCTGCCAACCGGATACGGCCAGGGGTTGATTCCGGTAGACAGGTCGATCCAGGGCTCCGGCGCCTGGGGGAAGCGGGCGCGCATGAGGTCGAGCGCCCCGCCGTGGACGAACCCGTCCAGCCTCATGACGCGCCTCCGCCGACTGTCAGAATGAACAGGAGGAACAGGACGAACAGCACCAGCCCGACGAACGCCATGGTCCGTATATAGAGGTGCAGGCCGCGCCGGGCGTCCTCCGGCCCGGGGTCGGGGGCGGCCGCGTTAAGCCAGGGCTCGTCGGCCGGCTCCTCTGCATACACACGCGGGCCGCCCAGCCGGATGCCAAGCGCCCCGGCCAGGGCGCTCTCGGGCCAGCCGGCGTTGGGCGAGCGGTGGCGTCGGGCGTCGCGGAGCATGACGCGAACCGCAGCAGACCTGAGGCTGACCAGTGCAATCAGGCCGCCGGTGAGCCGGGCCGGAATGAGGTTCGCCACATCGTCGAGCCGGGCGGCGAAACCGCCGAACGCCTCCAGGCGCGCGGTCCGGTGGCCGAGCATGGAATCCAGCGTATTGATGGCCTTGTAGGCTGCCAGCCCCGGCAGGCCGAACAGACTGCCCCAGAACAGCGGCGCGACCACACCGTCGGAGGCATTCTCGGCCAGACTCTCCAGGCTGGCACGCGCGACACCCGTGCTGTCGAGCCGGGCGGGGTCACGGCCGACGATGCGGCCGACAGCCTGTCGGGCAGCCGTCAGGTCGCCGCGTTCCAGGTGCTGGACCACGTCCAGGACGTGACAATACAGGCTGCGGCTGGCCAGGAGGCTGGAGGCGATGATCACTTCCACGGCGAAACCGACCGGCGTCTGCGGCAGAAGGGCAACCAGGAGGCAGGCCGACAGGGTGCTTGCGCTGACAACAATGAGTGCGGTCAGCATGCCGAGCACGCGGCACGCGGCAGAAGAAAAGCGGTCCAGATTCAGGGCCGTTTCGAGCCCCGAGATCAGGGCGCCGATCCAGACCACCGGGTGGCGGATGCGGCGGTACAGCCTGTCGGGCCAGCCGCAGGCGGCTTCGAGCAGAAACGCGCCAAACATGAGAGCCGAGGACGCCACGCTCAGGCCACCTCTTCGATCTGCACCGCCCACTCGACGCCGTGCCGCTCAACCCGCGCGCGTACCCCGTAGACCGTCTGGATGCGGTCGGCGGTCAGGGTCTCCTGGGGCGAACCGTCGGCCAGCACGACACCGTCCTTCATCCACACCAGCCGGTCGGCAAAGCGAACGGCCAGCCCGATGTCGTGCAGCACGACCAGCACGCCGCCGCCCGCGTCGGCAAAGCGCCGCAGCAGGTCCATGACCTGGAACTGGTGGCGTAGGTCGAGCGAGGCGGTCGGCTCGTCGGCAACCAGCAGCGGGGCTTCGGCGGCAAAGGCCCGGGCGCAGTGAACGCGGGCGAGTTCGCCACCAGACAGGGTGTCGGTCCGGCGCTGGGCCAGGTCAAGCAGGTCACAAGCGGCTACCGCGCGGTCAACCGCCTCGGCGTCTGCGGCGCGCAGGCGCCCGAGCGCTGCGCCGTGGGCGAAGCGTCCCAGCGCGACCACGTCACGCACAGTGTTGGGCCAGGCCAGCGGGCGGACCTGAGGCAGATAGCCCACCCGGCGGGCGCGTTCCGTGGGCGAGAGTTTTGCCGTCGGCCGACCGTCCAGGCTTGCCGCTCCCGCCGAAAGCCGTATGAGACCCAGAGTGGCGCGCAACAGGGTGGTTTTGCCCGCGCCGTTAGGCCCGAGCAGGGCGACCAGTTCGCCGGACCGCAGACGGCAGGACGCCGCGTTCACCAGCGTCGCCCGGCCGACCCTGACCGTCACCTCGCTGGCGCACAGCTCAGTCACGGACCGCCCTCCGCTGCAGGGTGATCCACACAAAGGCCGGTGCGCCGATCAGAGCGGCAACCACACCCAGCTTCAGTTCCGAGTCGGTCGGTAGCAGGCGAACCCCGATGTCGGCCAACTCCAGAATCACCCCGGCCAGCAGGGCCGAGGGCAGCAGGCTGCGCGCCGGGTCGTGATCGACACGAGGGCGCACCAGGTGCGGAGCAATGATGCCGACAAAGCCAATGGTTCCTGCGATGGCGACCGCCGCGCCGGTGGCCAGCCCGGTGCCCAGCACGACCGCCAGACGCTGACGACGCAGGTTGAGGCCCACGCCGGCCGCAGCCTCCTCACCCAGAGTGAGTGCCGACAGGCCGCGTCGGGTCACGAACAGCACGGCCAGGCCGACGGTCAGAAACGGCAGGGCGAGCGCCAGATCGTCGGCGCTGCGGTTGGCGACCGAGCCCAGCATCCAGTTCACCATATCCGCCAGTGAGAACGGGT
>WTHE01000430.1 GCA_011523315.1 Candidatus Binatota bacterium | reverse complement strand
TCGGCCCGCTTGCAAAGCCCGCCCGACGTATCGAAATTCCCTGAAACTGCTCTAACTTCCGGGCATACCACTCGCCTTCGTCTCTGAGCGGGTCGAATGCGGCCGTGATCACCAGGGCGGGAGGCAGGCCCGTGAGGTCATCGGCCAGCAAGGGCGAGGCATACGGATGCCGACGGTCGGCCGGATTCGGCAAATACGTATTACGCGTGAACGCGTGCGCCGCCCCGCCAATAATATAGCCCTCGGCGAATAATTTGTGAGACTCCGTCTCCATCTCCGCGAAGTTCACCACCGGGTAGATCAGCAGCTGAAAGACGAGGGGCGGCCCGGTCGAGTCACGAGCCTTCAGCGAGACGGCGGCCGCGAGGTTGCCCCCGGCGCTATCGCCGCCCACGGCGAGCCGCGTCGCGTCGCCCCCAATGTCCACTGCGTGCGTGTGGACCCATACGAGGGCGGCATAACTGTCGTCCACCGCCGCCGGGTAGACGTGCTCGGGGGCCAGCCGGTAGCCCACCGACACGATGAGGGCACCGGAGCGGGCGGCCAAGTCACGGCAGAGCGTATCATGGGTGTCCAAGTCGCCGAGCCGAAAGCCGCCCCCGTGGTAGAACACGAGGATCGGGAGCCGGGTCGCCCGCGACGGCGCGTACACTCGGATCGGGATCTCGCCGGCCGGACCGGGAATCCGGCGGTCTTCGACCCGGGGCAACGGCTGCGGGTCGCTCCACGACAGGAGGACCTCTCGCAGCTCAGCCCGCTCTTCCTCGACCGGTCTGGTGCCGGGCGGCGGCGGGGCAGCGAGTCGCAAACCGATTGCGAACAGGAGGTCAAGTCGGCCGTGAGGGGTGAAGGTCCAACTGTAGACCACCCCAGCGCCAATGACGGCAGCCAGGAGCAGCCCAATCCCCGCGATGCGAATGGCGCGCTTGGCGCGACTGCGTGTCATGATTGTCTTCTCGCAGACGAGCTAGAGCAAATTCCGATGCGGTGTAGCCCTTCGACTTCAGGCGCGCTGCGCCTGACGCTCAGGACCAACGGTCTCCCGTTCGTGCTGAGCCTGCCCTGAGCTAAGCCGAAGGGCGGAGCGGAGCGAAGTCGAAGCAGGGATGCTGGATCACGTCCTTCGACTAGGCTCAGGACAGGTCCGGCAGGACGAGAGCGGAACGGCTTGGCTACAACCTATCGTAAAATATTCTAGCCTTACTGATCGTTCAGCCGCAGCCCCGGCCGCTGCCAGGGCACGCTGACGACCCGGCCCAGCCCCGACTCGGTAATGTACAGGGTCTGCAAGTCGGGGCCGCCAAAGCAACAGTTGGTCAGCCTGGGGTCCTCGACCTGGATCGGCTCCAGCGGGCCGCCGTCCGCTTCGTGGACCGACACGACCCCGCCGTTATGAGCACAGATCAGCAGCGTGCCGGCCGCGTCAAGACACATGCCGTCCGGTGCGGCCGGTTGCGGCACGCTGGTCAGCAGGGCGCTGACCGGCCACGAGCGCGGGGCGCCGGAGCGAGCCCCGGCATCGACCTGAGCCAACACTCCCGGGCTCAGAATGGGAATTTGCCACACCCGACCGGTGACCGACTCCAGCACGATCAGGCCCGTGCCGTCCGGGGTCAGGGCGATCCCGTTTGGCAGATAGAACAGGTACTGCAGGCGGGTGACGTGGCTGCCGTCCCGGAGCGCGTAGTACACATGACCAAATTTGAGGCCCTCGCGCGACACCATGCCCGGATCGGTAAAATAGAACCCGCCGTGGGCGTCCATGACCAGATCGTTCGGTCCCTGAAACGGCTGGCCCTGGCAGCTGTCGTACACGACCTCGACCTTGCCCCCGGAGTCGATGCGCTGGATGCAGCCGGGGTCCCGACCGCCGTTATTGGTCACGTACAGATAGCCGTCCGCACCCAGGGCCGCGCCGTTGGGCGCGCCGCCGGTGTCGGCAAAGGTGCGCTTGGCGCCGTCGGCCGTAATCGCCGTAATGCAGCCGGCTTGGATTTCGGTCACATACAGGGTCCCGTCCGGGGCCCAGACCGGTCCTTCCGGGAATTTCAGACCATCGGTCAGCACTTCAGGCGGCATAGCTCTCTCCTCGTGTGATTGTGCGGCCTGCTATAGCACGCCGCACCGCCGGCGACAAATGGCTGCCCGTATTGACACGGCCGGCTAAAGGGCAAAGTCTAGGGGCGTTCTCGAAGACGAACCTATGCCGCAGAATATCATTGAAATCACCAACGCCACGGTCTACCGCCAGCAAACCCGGGTCTTCGACAAGCTGTCGCTAAGCATTGCCGAGGGCTGTCAAACCGCCATCCTGGGTCCCAACGGAGCCGGCAAATCGACCCTGCTCAAGCTCCTGTCGCGCGAGCTGTACCCGGTTCGCCGGCCCGGCAGCCGGGTCCGCGTCTACGGCCAGGAACGCTGGGACGTGTGGGCGCTGCGCCGCCGCTTCGGGCTGGTCTCGCACGACTTGCAGCGGGAGTATATGGGCAGCGTCCCAGGGCTGAGCGTGATCCTGTCGGGCTATTATTCCAGCAACAATATCTGGGGTCACCAGGATTTCAGCCCAACCCACGTTGAGCGGGCGTATGCGCTGATGGACCGGCTCGATATCACCGCCCTCAAAGACCGGCCGTTCTCCAGCCTGTCAACCGGCGAACAACGTCGCTTTCTGCTCGGGCGGGCTCTGGTCCACGACCCCGATACGCTGGTCCTGGATGAGCCGACCAGCGGCCTGGACCTGAAGACCTGCTTTCAGTATCTGGCCATCATTCGGCGGCTGATGCAGACCGGCAAGACGCTCGTGCTGGTCACCCATCACATTCACGAGATTCCGCCGGAAATCTCGCGCGTGATCCTGCTCAAACACGGCCGGGTGGTGGCCGACGGCGACAAGGCCGCGCTGTTCACCGACGCCAGGCTGAGCCGCCTGTTTGACACCCCGGTCCACCTGCTCCAGGCCAAGGGCTACTATCAGGCGATTCCGGGCACGGCCTGAAACCCACCCGCCTATGAGCCAGCCGCCCGCCCGCCACGTGCCGACCCGACCCTTTCCCGACCAGCGGCCCGGCACCTCGGGTCTGCGTAAAAAAACGCGGGTGTTCGCCCAGGCCCACTATGTGGAGAACTTCGTCCAGGCGATCTTCAACGCCCTGCGGGACGGACCGCCGCTCGACTTCAGCCGTGAGAGCCTGGTGGTTGGCGGCGACGGACGCTATTACAACCGCAAGGCCATACAGCGGATCGTCCGCATGGCGGCTGCCCACGGCTTTGGGCGCGTACTGGTCGGGCGGGGCGGTCTGCTGTCGACACCGGCCATGTCGGCGGTGATCCGCCGCCGTCAGGCCCTGGGTGGGCTGATCCTGAGCGCCAGCCACAATCCCGGCGGTCCCCAGGCCGACTTCGGCATCAAGTACAATATGCACAACGGCGGCCCCGCCCCGGAGCGGCTTACCCGTCAGATCTATGAGCACAGCCTGCGCCTGTCTTCGTACCAAACTGTCGAGTGGCCGGATATTGATCTGGAGCGGCCCGGTCTGAGCCGCATCGGCACGACCGAGGTCGAGGTCATTGACCCGCTGGCCGACTACACCGCTCTCATGCAGGAGGTGTTTGACTTCGAGGCCCTGCGCGGCCTCTTCCAGACCGGTTTTCGGCTGCGCTTTGACGCCATGCACGGGGTGACCGGGCCTTACGCCCGGCATATTCTGGCCGACTGCCTCGGGGCGGCCGAGGACAGCCTGCTGCGCGCCACCCCGCTTGAGGACTTTGGCGGCCTGCACCCCGACCCCAATCTGGTCCACGCCGCCGGGCTGGTGGCCGAGCTGTCGGCCGGTGCTGGACCGGATTTTGGCGCGGCGTGCGACGGAGACGGCGACCGCAACCTGATCCTGGGTCGCGGCTGTTTTGTGACGCCCGGCGACTCGGTGGCGATCATTGCCGAACACGCGACCGACTGCATTCCGGCCTACCGGGCCGGGCTGCGCGGCGTGGCCCGCTCCATGCCAACCAGCACCGCGCTTGACCGTGTTGCTCAGGCGCTCGGCATTCCGTGTTACGAAACCCCCACCGGCTGGAAATTCTTCGGCAGCCTGATGGACGCCGGCCTGTGCAGCCTGTGCGGCGAAGAGAGCTTTGGCACCGGCTCGGACCATATCCGGGAAAAAGACGGGCTGTGGGCGATCCTGTGCTGGCTGTCCATCCT
>WTHE01000169.1 GCA_011523315.1 Candidatus Binatota bacterium | reverse complement strand
ACCTTATACATCCCCCTGAGTTATTGACCGACAGCGTCCCACGCCGGGACGCGCAGGGCATTCCTCTGCTTTTTCGGCTGTGCTAGCGTTCCGGCAAGGCGGTTGATGATGACCGCTCACAGGGGAGAGATCATCAACCGCCTTGTTGATCGAGCCTTTGGGCCGGACACGAACGCTGGAGCAATTCACCATTATGTGTAGCCGTGTAGGTCAGGTGAGCCGGAGGCGTAACCTGACATCCCGTCCTTGTCGGCTTACGCTCCGCTAATCCGACCTACTACACCCTATCGGGAAGCGCGCTATGGGCTATTATCCGATTTTTGTCGACCTGAACGGCCAGCCGTGCCTCGTCATTGGGGGTGGAAGCGTCGCCGAGCGGAAAGTCGCGTCTCTGCTCGACGCCCAAGCCCGGGTCAGCGTGATCAGCCCGACACTGACCCGGCAGCTCGAAGCCTGGGCCGCCGAACTGCGGCTCAGGACGCTGCGGCGTGCCTACCAGAGCGGCGATCTGCGCGGCTTTCGTCTGGTGTTTGCGGCCACCTCAGACCAGGCTTTGCACCAGCGCCTGGCTGCGGAGGCAGACGCCGCAGGCGTGTTGCTGAACGTCGCGGATCGCCCGGCCGTGTGTTCGTTCATCGTTCCGGCCGTCGTCTCCCAGGGCGACCTGAGCATCGCCGTGTCCACCGGCGGGACAAGCCCGGCCATGGCCCAGAAAATCCGCCGCCAGCTGTCGGCAGACTTTGGTCCCGAGTACGCCCAGGCACTCCAACTGCTGGCTCGTATCCGAGAGCGGGTGACCCGAGAGCGGCTGTCAAGCCAGGAACGCCGGCACCGTTTCCACAGCCTCGTCAATTCTCGCCTGCTCGACTATCTCCGCGACCGGAAAATTGATAAGCTCGACGGCCTGCTGCGCGCAACCCTGGGAGAAGCCTACAGTCTGGAGCACCTCGACTTTCAGGTATGACCGGTGGAAATTGTCCTGCTGACATCGGCCCTCGTCTTCTATCTGCTGAGCACGGTGGGTTTCCTGCTCGCCCTGGTGTCGCCCCAGCAGCTGTTTGGCCGCCTCGCGCCCGGCCTGCTGCTGGTCGCCTGCGCCGCCCACGGCGGGGCGATTACGGCCCGGTCGCTGTCGGTCGGCTATATTGCGGTCACCAACCCGTATGAGGCGGTGTCCTTCTTCACCTGGATGACCAGCGGCCTGTTCCTGCTGGTCCAGTGGCGCTCGTCCCTGACCGTGCTGGGGGCGGTGGTCAGTCCGATTGGCTTTGTCCTGACCTTAGGCGTGTTTGTCTTGTATACCCAGGCGCGAGCCCTGCCGCCGGCCCTGCAGAGCGGTTGGCTGCCGGTCCACGTGACGCTCGCCTTTTTGGGCAACGCCGTGTTCTGCGTCGCCTTCTTTGCCAGCCTGATCTATGTGTTCCAGGAAAAGCGGCTCAAGGGCAAAAAAATCGGTGGGGTGCTGCGCCGTCTGCCCTCGCTGGAGACCCTCGACAAGCTGAACTATCGCTCTCTGTCGTGGGGCTTCCCACTGCTGACCCTGGGCATTGTCAGCGGCGCGGTGTGGGCGCGCCACGCGTGGGGCCATTTTTGGATTTGGGAGCCGCGGCCGGTCCTGTCCCTGGTCAGCTGGGTCTTGTACGCCTTCCTGCTCCACTATCGCAGCGTCGGCTGGCGTGGACGCCGCGCCGCGACCCTGACCATCGTGTGTTTTGCCGTGCTCGTGGTCTCGTTCCTGGGCGTGCGGTTCTTGCCGGGCCGGCATGGAGGCGAATTTGGCTAAGCCGGACCCCAGCCTGATGGTCGTTGGCCTCAACCACCATACGACGCCGGTCGAGGTGCGCGAGAAGCTGGCCTTCAGCGACGGCATGCTGCACCACGCCCTGCCCCGCCTGGTCGAAGCCCCCGGCATCCAGGAAGGCGCGATTATCTCGACCTGCAACCGGGTCGAAGTCGTGGCCTGGGCTCACGATCCGCCACAGGCCGGCCGCCACATCAAAACCTTTCTGGCCCAGGAGCAGGGTCTGCCGCTCCAGCTGTTTGAAGCCCACCTGTATACCCATACCGACAGACAGGCGGTCAGACACGTGTTCCGCGTCGCCTCCAGCCTCGATTCCCTGGTCGTGGGCGAACCCCAGATCCTGGGCCAGATCAAAGATGCGTATACCGCCTCGGCCTCGCTCGGCACGCTGGGAACAGTGCTCCACCGCTGGTTCCACAAGGCCTTCTCGGTCGCCAAGCGCGTGCGGAGTGAAACCGCCATTGCGGCCAAACCCGTCTCGGTCAGCTCGGTGGCGGTCGAGCTGGCGTGCCGGATTTTCGACCAGCTGACCGACAAGACCGCCATGGTCATTGGCGTGGGAGAGATGAGCCAGCAGGCCATCCGCCAGCTTCGGGCCAGGGCCATCGGTACCCTGCTCATCACCAACCGGACCTTCCAGCGGGCGGTCGAGCTGGCCAGCACCTGCGCCGGGACCGTCGTGCCGTTCGAGCAATTCCCCAGGCAGCTGCACTTGGCCGATGTGGTGATTGGCTCGGCCGGGGGCAGCGCCTATCACCTCACCCCGGATCTTGTCCACGAAGCCCTGCAAGAGCGCAAACGGCGGCCCATGTTTCTGATTGACCTCGGCGTGCCGCGCAATTTCGACCCCCGCCTCAACGACCTTGAGAATGTGTTCGTGTACGATATTGACGATCTCGAACAGATCGTGGCCGACCATCAGGGCGAGCGAGCGCTTGAGGCACGCAAAGCCGAGGCCATTGTCAGCCAGGAAGTCGAGGCATTCTGGCAGTGGTACGCCAGTCGAGACATCAGCCCGACCATTGTTGCCCTGCGCCAGAAAGCCGAGGCCGTGCGCCAGCGCGAGGTCGAAAAAACCCTGGCCGGGCTCAAAGACTGCTCGCCCGAAACGCGCCGCGCGATTGAGGGGCTGAGTGCGTCGCTGATGAACAAACTGCTCCACCCGCCGATCGGCTATCTGAAAAACCGCACCCGGAACGGGAACGCCGAGGACGGTGCGACCAGTGTGACCGCAGTGCGGCAGATGTTCGGCTTGGATGACGACCAAGACTGAGCCAAGACTGATTCAAGACTGAGCCACCAGGACTGAGCCCATGAAACGCACCGTTCGGATTGGCACCCGTGGCAGTACCCTGGCCGTCTGGCAGGCCGGCTGGGTCAAACAGCGGCTCGAAGCCGACTGGCCGGATTTGCGGGTCGAACTGGTGCCGATAACCACCTCGGGAGACAGAATCCAGCACATCTCGCTGGCCCGGATTGGCGGCAAGGGCTTGTTTGTCAAAGAAATCGAACAGGCGCTGCTGGCCGGCAGGGTCGATCTGGCCGTCCACTCGGTCAAAGACCTGCCGGCCGAGCTGCCGCCCGGACTCAGCCTGAGCACCATCCCCGAACGCGAAGACCCCCGCGACGTGCTCATCTCGGCTGGCGGCTCGTCGCTGGCCGACCTGCCCGGGGGCACCCGCGTCGGCACCAGCAGCCTGCGGCGTCAGGCCCTGCTCCTGCACCTGCGCCCCGACCTGCGGATCGAAGTCCTGCGGGGCAATGTGGAAACCCGTCTGCGCCGCCAGCTGGAAGGCCGGGTGGACGCCACCATTCTGGCTGCGGCCGGGCTCAAACGGCTGAGCCTGAGGCTGAAGAACGGCGTTCCGCTCGACGCCGAGGAATTTCTGCCGGCCATCGGCCAGGGTGCGCTGGGGATTGAAATTCGGGCGGGCGACGAGGTCGCAGCCCTGCTCGCCCCCCTGCACCACCCCGAAACCGCCTGGGCAGTCGAGGCCGAGCGCGCCTTTCTGAGCGGCATGGGCGGCAGCTGCCGCACGCCCCTGGCGGCCAGGGCCACGGTCGCCAACGGCAGCCTGCGCTTAGCCGCCCTGGTCGCCAGCCCGGACGGCAAACGCCTGCTGCGCCACGAGCGGAGCGGTCCGACCCAAACGGCCAGCCAGATCGGGACCGAGACGGCCGCCCTCCTGCTGGACCGGGGCGGCCGGGAGATCCTGGCCGGCCTGGAAGCGACAGAGGCATAAGCCGTATGCCGGTGTATCTTGTTGGCGCGGGCCCCGGCGACCCGGGGCTGTTGACCCTCAGGGGCAAGCGCTGCCTCGAACAGGCCGATGTCGTGGTGTACGACTATCTGGTCGACCAGCGCATCCTGGCTCACGCCCGTCCCCAGGCCGAGCTGATCT
>WTHE01000286.1 GCA_011523315.1 Candidatus Binatota bacterium | reverse complement strand
ATCAATGCCCTCGTCCAGCCGCTTGCCGCGTTCGCGGGGCGAGATGCCCGAGGCCGCCAGGTCGCGCGTATCGCTGCCGCTGCCCACGGCCATGATCATGCGCCCGTTCGACAGATAGTCGAGGGTGGCGTAGGTCTTGGCCACCTGAACGGGGTGGCGGGCCGGCAGGGTCAGGACGCTCGGTCCCATCCTGAGGCGTTTGGTCCGCGCCGCAATCATGGCGAACAGGCAGGTGATATCCAGGGTTGGGTTGCGGGTGACGATGTGGTCCGACAGCCAGACCGAGTCGAGCCCCAGGTCTTCGGCCAGCTCGGCGCTGGTGCAGATGAGTTCGGGGTCGGGCAGCCCGTATTTCCACTGCCCGAAGCCGATACCGATTTTTATACCGCCCATGGGAATACCCTCCAGTCAGTGCATGGGAGAAAATGCGGCCGGAATCAGAATTGCGCTGTCCTGGCTGACCAGAAACTCGCGCGTCCCCGGCGGCCAGTTGGGCAGCTTGAGCGATTCGGCCCGAATGCGTGCCCGCTCCTCAAGGTCGGCGTAGGGCCAGATGTGGACGAACTTGTTGAGACTGCCAATCTCGGTGTACCAGCACGCCGCCAGCGGCGACAGCTCGGTCCGGGCCGGGACGGCCTCGGCCCAGCGTTCGAGGACGGTCGGCAGGGCGCCCGGCTGGTACATATAGGTCCGCATCTCGTACACCCCTCCCAGACTTCTCTGACCCAGGGGCTGCATGAACGGCGCCGGAATAAAGATTTCCGACACCATGTCTTCGATCATCTCCCCAATCCTGGGTGGCCAGTTGGGGTCTTGCATGGCCTGGCCGCGCAGCTCGGTGCGCTGGCGCAGGTCGTCGTAGGGCCAGACGTGGATGATCCGGTTCAGCGGGCCGATATCGGTATGCCAGAAGGCGCCCAAGGGAGAATATTTTTCGCGGTGGGGCAGGGCCTCGGCGAAGCGTTTTTCGCACTCGGGAATGCTGCCGGGTTTGAGCCGGTAGGTTCGCACTTCATAAATCATGACGGTCCTCCTGTGGGTCGGGCGTGTCGGCCGTGGACTCGCCGCACGCCAGCAGCGCTGCGTGGAGCGTATCGCGATCAAAACCCTTGCCGATGAACACCACGTGTTCCGGCGGCTCGGGCAACAGGTCGATCCACTCCATGTCCAGCTCGCCGGCGACGTACTGGAACATCCACTGTTCCTCAGAGTCGGTGAAGCGTACAAAGCCTTTTGCCCGCCAGACGCTCGACGGCAGCGCCCGCATCAGCGCCTCGAACCGGGCGCGGTCCAGCCGGGCGTCACACACATGGGTCAGGGTATGAAAGTGGTCGTGGGCCGGACCCGGCTGGTGGGAGCGCGGCGAGCGGACGAGGTCTCCGGCTGCGGCCAGGATGCGGTCGTAGTCCATCTCGCCCCGTTCGGTCAGTACGATCTGGGCGCGGGGGTTGAGTTGGCGAATCTGCGCCGTCAGGTCTGCCAGCGTAGCGGCATCGGCCAGGTCGCGTTTGTTGAGCAGCACAAAGTCGGCCAGCTCGGTCTGCTGTTGTATCCCGGCGTGCAGCTCTTCGGCCAGCCGGGCGAAGTTCACCGGGTCCAGCACGGCGATCAGCGACGCCAGGCGGACCAGGGTCAGTACCTCTTCCTTGGTGGCCTGATCGATCAGCTCGATCGGGTCGGCCAGGCCGGTGGCCTCGACGAAGATGACATCCGGCCCGAGTGCCGCGACTTCCTGCAAGGCTAGGCCGAGGGTTGCGCCGATAGTGCAGCAGATGCAGCCGTTGCTCATTTCGCGGACGCTGAACCCCTGGCCGCGCAGCAGCTCGCCGTCGATATTGACCTCGCCGTACTCGTTCATCATGACGGCGGGTTTGAGGCCGCTGGCCAGGCAGTGATCGAGCAGGCGCTTCAGCAGGGTGGTTTTACCGCTGCCCAGAAAGCCGGAGATCAGGTGGAGCGGAATCCGCCCGGCCTCGCTGAAAACCAGGCGTTCTTTGTCGAGGGCAGGTGCGTCGGCCATGCCGGCCAGTATTACAGGATTCCCGGTTGCGGGAAAGGGAAGGGACGGCTAAAGAGGTGCCCAGCACTATGTCCCTCATGAAAAGGAGGATAGGAACATGCAGTGGAAAACCGTTGCCGGCCTGGTCGCCGTGGGTGTGTTGAGCGTCAGTCCTGCCCTGGCGATTGAGTGGGAAGTGTGGCTGTCCGATCAATCGAACAGCGCCGATATCAGCGCCGACAGTCCCACCGGCACCTTTGGCGGTCGCATTCTGGTGTACGACGGCCGCGACATCCTGATCGCCCAGCCCGGAACGTATGACGAAGACCATCCGCTGTTCGGGCCGACTGTGATCGAAGCGGCCGATGTCTTTCCCTACGCGCTGTCGGAGCTTGGCGCGGATGTCGAGCGGCTCCACGGCATGCTGCCCCATCCGTCGCATCGCTTTATGAACGCGAATTTTTTTGGTCCGGGCGTCGGTCTGGTCGGGATTATTGATGCGGAGGGGCAGTGTACGTTGTCGGGCGAACAGCTCAAGCTGTGCAGGCCGATCCAGGGCAGCCCGCGCGAGGCGGCCAAGCTTGGCAAGGCCCTCTTCAGGACGACCGGCCCGGAAGGCGCGGCTCCCTCGAACCATATGTCCTTCTGGACTCCGGACGGCACCAAGCTGATCGTGGCCAATCTCAGCGCCAAGCTGTTGGAGCGCATCGATTACGACCAGGCCGCAGACACCTTCACCTTCAACAAAGCCGCTACGCTCGATCTGGTCGGGGGACGCGACCTGACGGCCATGGCAGCGCGGGCCGACTCGACCCTGCCGGCCGGCCGGGTGAGCGGGACGTATGCCAACTTTCAGACCATGCACACGCCGAGCGGCGCGCTGAAGGAAGGGCCGGGCCGGCCCAATAACGTGGTGGTGTGTCCCATCCCCAGCAGCACCAGCCGGCACGTGTATGTCACCTTCGGCGGTGGCGGGCTGTTCGTGGTCGATGTCACGACTGAGCCGATGTCGATCGTGGCCGAATACACCAATGATGTCATCAGCGGCGCCGGGTGTGGCGGTGCGGAGGGGGGCGGCTTCATGCACCTGAACGCGGGCGTCTCGGCGAGTGCCGCAGGCGCGGATGACTCGGTGTTCATTGTGTATCGTCTGCCGCTCGATTATCCCGATGGCGCGAGCCCCCACACCACGCCCAATATGCCGCCGGTCGTCAAGTTTTATGAAGAGAAAACGCTGGGCCTCACCTCCGAAGAGGCGCTGGCCAGCCGTCGCGATGCCCACGGCCTGACCATTTCGCCCACCCGCCGGTATCTGTATCAGTTTGATCGGATTCAAAATAACGCCGAAGTGTTCGATATGGGCAAGGTCATTAACGATCCCGACGCCACGCTGGAAGAGCAGGCCGAGGCGCATGTGGGCAGCCTGGATCTCACCGGCTCGGAGTGGTGTGTCGGCGAAGGGGCGCCCTTCGTCAATCAGGACGGCGAGGCCTATGAGTTCAGCGACGATCCGGCCCCGGACCTGGTGGATATTTCTCCCGATGGCCGAAAGCTCATCGTCTCCTTCCGGGGCCCGCACCCGGTCACCGTCAAACACGCGGCTGCGGGCAGTTGTCCCGGCTTCGGTGTGGTGACACTCGAAGGCGACGGGTCAAGCGGCAGCCTGACGCATGTCTTTCGGACCTTTCTGCCCGACGCGACCGGCACCAAAAATCTGAGCGACATTCACGACGCAACCGTTCGGATCAAGGGGCCGAACGCGCCGCGCATCTGTCGAGCCTGGCAGGGCTGCTGGACGTGGAATCCGTCGATTCGTGAGTTGGAGAGGTTGGAATAGATGGCGCGGCCTTGGCATCCGGGCCGTTGCGTTTCCGCTGCGTCCCGTATAATTTCTGGTCAGAAAGGTCAGAATAGGCGGGGCATGAAAAACTGGCAGGTCCAAGAGGCGAAAGCGCGTTTCAGCGCCCTGGTGCGTAGTGCCGAGACCGACGGGCCGCAGACGATTACTGTCCACGGCCGACGCGCCGCCGTCGTCCTTTCTGCGGCCGACTATGACCGTCTGAAGCGCCCACAACTCTCGATGGCCGAGTTTCTGCGGGTGTCTTCTCTGGTGGGCGTGGAGCTGAACATTGAGCGCGACACGTCACTGCCGCGCGATATCGATCTGTGAGCTTTCTCATCGACACCTGTGCGCTGTCGGAACTGCTC
>WTHE01000069.1 GCA_011523315.1 Candidatus Binatota bacterium | reverse complement strand
GCGCGCCTCGCCGTCGGTGCGACCCAGCAGCTCGACCGCCTGTTGCAAGCTGTCCGGAGCGGCGAAATCAAACTCATGCACGGTAACGTCCTCCTCAACTGCGCCTATACCTATCGCGGGAGGGGTGGGGAAAGCAAGACGAGGCGCACAGGAGTACTGGCCTACCATTTTTTGGTAGTGTCTCAGTTTGCAAATGCTTGCCTGTCTCATCCCCAGCGGATCGCGCCGAGGACGCTCCCTACGCCGGAAAATCCTCCTCAATCTCCCTTTGTCAAGGGAACAATATACTTGACGCAAAGTGAGAAATCAACTATATTGTCTCCATGAGCAACCGACA
Organism: Candidatus Binatota bacterium; assembly: GCA_011523315.1. Taxonomy (GTDB): domain Bacteria; phylum Desulfobacterota; class Binatia; order Bin18; family Bin18; genus JAAXHF01. The sequence goes on along the minus strand of WTHE01000069.1, from coordinate 3,872 downwards.
CGGCTACAACAATGTCCTGGGCCTCCTCAATGCCTTTCCTGACGAAGCCGTTTGCGCCAGCCATCTGGCAGCCCTGCGCTGGCCGGACGGCATTATCTGTCCCCTCTGCGAGAGCACCCGCCACTTTACCCCCCTGACCCGACCGGGGCGCTACGCCTGCGGCGACTGTCAAAAGCAGTTCAGCGTCCGTAAGGGGACCGTGTATGAGGAGAGCCGCCTACCGCTGCAAAAGTGGTTTCTGGCGGCCTTCCTAGTGACGACGAGCCGCAAAGGGATCAGCAGCTATCAGCTCGCCCGCGAGATCGGGACGACGCAAAAGACGGCTTGGTTCGTCCTGGGTCGGCTGCGGAAGGCGGCCGAGCACGCCAGCAGCGCGGCCGGGACGTTGCCGGGGCCGGTGGAGGCGGACAAGAGCTATATCGGTGGCAAGAACCGGAACCGCCATGACCGCTTGAAGCACCCCGGCCGGGGGCCAGGGGACAAGATGGGTGTGGCTGGCGTCCTGTCGCGGACGAGCGGCCATGTGGCGACGCAGAAGATCAAGCGGCCGGACGCGGCCACGCTCATTCCGTTCGTGGAGGGTGTCACCGAGATGGGCGCGACGGTCTACACCGATGAAGCCCGCGTCTATGACGGCTTACCGAGTCTGTTCAACCGCCTGGCCCATGAGACGGTCAATACATAGCGCCGGGGAGTATGTCAGAGGGCAGGCCCACACCAATGGCGTGGAGAGCTTTTGGGCGCTGCTCAAGCGCGGCTATCATGGCGTGTTCCATGACTTCACCTGGAAGTACTTGGACCGCTATCTGGCCGAGTTCTCGCACCGCTGGAACATGCTGCCGCTAAGCAGCGCCCAGCGGGTAGACGCCATCCTGAAAGCAGGCATCGGCGGCCGCCTGACCTACGAGGAGTTGACGAGCTGACCGAAAAAGAGATAGGCAGAAGCATGAGCGGAAATTTGGATGGAGGAGGATACGGGCAACCCGCTAGAGACCAAGGAGGACCAGCCATGAGCACCCACGACAAAATCCAAGAGGAGGTAAATGCGAATTATGAGGTCTTTGTAGCAAAGCTCTCGGAGCTGATTGAGCAACATCCTGGGAAATTTGCCCTCTTGCGCCATCGGGAGATTATCAACATCTTTGAGTCAATCGAAGCTGCGGTTCGTTTTGCCGTGGCAGAATATCCAGATGGTCTGTTCTCTGTGCAGAAGATTACCAGAGAAACCGTGGATCAGGGGTTCTTTTCTAATGCCATCGCTCTCTCTGCCATATGATCCGGCCATCGGGCCACTTATCCACGTTTCATTTACACAAGCAGGAGCGCTTTCTGCAACGCAAGGGAAAGCGCTTGCAGCCCAATTTTTGATTGATACTGGAGCCTCTGTCACTTCCATTGCTCCGCAAATGGCTGAGCAGATTGGATTGCGGTCTTTAGGGAAGGTCGGGGTTTCTGTTCCGAGTGGCGTTGCGAGCCTGAACAGTTATCTCGTGGACCTGTTGGTGATTTTCGGGGATCCCCCAAACGGGTTTCCGCCGGGCCAGATTCCTACGTTCCCTGCACAAAACCTTCCGGTTATTGCCTACATGGGCAATCTGAACCATTACCAAGGACTTCTTGGGCGTGACATACTCAATCTCGGGGTCCTCAAAACCGATGGGCCAGGGAAACAATATACCCTGACGTTACCTGATCTGCCCAACGCGCCGAAAATACTGGGGAGTTGACGCGATAATGCCAACGAAGATCAACCTCAGCTTTGACGATCTTCTCCGGGCCGGGCTGCGGGTGCCGCTGAAAGACACGCCCGCGCCCGAAGAAACGGATCAGGACGAGCCGCCGGCCGGGAAATCGCGTGTGAGTTCTGCCATGCCTATTTCTTCTTTGCCCTCGGGTCCGAGCCGGGACACGACGAGCACCAACTCTTCCATCTCTTCATCTGGATAGGGGAGAGTGTGCATCTGAAGCCGCTCGGGACCGCTTCCATCCCGCCTCCGATAGTTGCCGTTCCAGAAACGGCCCTCTTGGCGTGTAAAGGTCAGGGTCGCTAGTACGCCGTTGGGTTCCACGATATCCAGCACGATTTTCTCTGCTGACGGGCGCAGAGCCTCTGTGATGGTGTAGGAGTCGAACAATGTCTCAGGTTTGAGACTCGTATACTCCCCATTATAGCGTTGCGGATACATTTACGGTGCCTTGCAGGCATACAAGTATTCCTGTCGGGAACACTCATCATTCAGACACCGCTGGGACAATCGGTGAGAGATCACGTTGCCATATTCTGCACAGCCCCGCTGCGCCTCTGCATCAATCGCGGCATCCGTAGCCGGGAGCGTCAAGAGGGTGATGTGGGTTTGCACTTTCACCACATCAGAGCGAATGTCAGAGATCGCGGGAATGGTTGAGGCACATCCGACCAGCAGCAAGGCCAGGAGGAAAGGCATGGACTCTATGTCTAGCAGACCATTTCTTCGTTTGATCCCAGCCTGATAATATTTTAGGGTACTCCGCACACCTAGCGCACGAACCCGGTTATTCCTGTCCGTCGAGCGGAGAAAGGTGAAGGGAGGACATGCGACCATGGAGAAGAAATTACGGAAGCGACTGCAGGAGGCCATCGATAAGCGGAATGTCATGCAGGCTGCCTTAGCGGAGATTCCTGAGGATGCGCCCGACGCGACTAAGCGTCAGTATCAAGATGCCGTCGAGAAGGCCGACGTAATCGTCGCCGCGGCCAGCGCTGACCTCCTCAATTATGAAACCGTGGGCAGGGCGAGAGCGACACGGGCGAGTATCGTGGCGGGCCTCGTCCTCTTCCTGCTGTGTATCGGCGGGCTGTTCTTCGCAACCAAAGGGCACCAGTCATATGAGACACGGCCAGCACGCCAGCAGACCGAACGCATCCAGAACACACGTAAAACGTTCACCGTCACGGCACACAATCAACAAGCCTTCGCCACAGCCGCTGCACACAATATCGCCTGTCAAGAATTGGGCTTTGCCGGGACAGTCGTGGAGGATGTCGAATGTTTCCCTGATGGACGCGACGCCTGTCCGCGCGCTCGCGTCACCATGGTTTGCACTACGTCCAAAGCAGACCATGACTACTACAGAAGGGAGTTGGAACGACTCGCCTCCCAGATAGGACGCTAACACGGGTACAGTGCCAGTGGCGGAGGGGGAATCGGGATTCGTGCGAAGGAGCCAACCATGGAGAGTCAGACTATCGAACTTGGGGCGGCCACCCTGGCCGCCTTACAGGCGCTGGTCCCGCCGGTGGGCATGACCCCGCTGGCGTGGGTCGCCTTGGGGGTCGGCCTCGGGCAGCTGGGGCTGCTCACAGTCGGGCTGGGGCTGATGTACCGGAGCAATACGAGCCGCGAGCAGCAAACCCAGGCCCTCGCCCTGGCTGCGGCGCAACGCCACGACGAAACGCTGCGGGCTTTAGATCAGCAACACACGGCCACTATGCGGGCCTTAGATCAGCAGCACACGACCACTATGCGGGCCTTGGAAGCGTTGATCGAACGGACTGCCCCAGCCCGTGCAGACTAGGCCGCCCAAGGTTGACACATTGGCCGTTATCAGCCGTAGTGGGGTGAGTGGGTGAGCAGTGGTGTAATGAGGAGCGAAATTCTCAGCAACTGTCTCGAGGAGGTGTCTGATGCGGACAAAGCACGTATTGTGTGGTCTGGTCGTTGTTGCCCTAGTGGGCGGTTTCAGCCCGCGCGCCCTGGCCGAGTTCTTCCCCTGGTGGGCGTTTGATAGCGTCATTGAGGAGGTCCAGGACCGGGGGACGCTGCGCGTCGGACTCGGGCTGTTCGAGCCCTGGTCGGCGTGTAATGCCGACGGCGAGTTGATCGGCTTCGAGA
>WTHE01000354.1 GCA_011523315.1 Candidatus Binatota bacterium | reverse complement strand
GTCCGGGCGGAGCCGTTCGGTCTGACTCGGACGCCTGGGGCGAGCGGATCGCATGGGGCGCTGGGCTGGGCTGGAAATAGCGCGTCAGACGCTCGAACGCCCGCTCGATATCGGCCGGCTCCCGGCCGCAGTTGATCCGCACGTGGGCCTCTCCGCTGGGACCGAAGGCCAGACCCGGGACCAGGGCGACCTTGGCCTGTTCGAGCACTTCGCGGGCGAGTCGCCGGGAGTCGTGCGCCCAGCGGACCGTGTCCTTGACTCGGGGAAAGACAAAATACGAACCCTCGGGTTTTTGATAGTCGAAGACGTGCGACAGCCGGTCGAGGTGTTCCAGGGTCAGGTCGCGCCGCGCTTTGAACGCCCGCCGAAACGCGGCGATGTGCTCGGCGCCGTATTCCAGGGCGGCCATGGCGGCGTATTGCGAGACGACCGGGGCACAGGTGACCAGGGCGTCGTGGACCTTCAGGATTTCCCGGGCGTAGGGCGCTGCGGTATGCAGGTAGCCAACCCGCCAGCCGGTCATGCCGTAGGCCTTGGAGAAGGTAAATACACGCACCACCCGGTGGCGCACCGCGGACACCTGGGCCGGGCTGAAATACGGCTCCGGGCTGTAGACGAAGTCTTTATAGGCCTCATCGATCAGCAGAAACAGATTGTGACGCTCGGCCAGGTCGATCAAGGCCCGGGTCTGAGCCTCGGAAAAGACGGTGCCGGTCGGATTATTGGGGTTGCAGTACAGAATCAGACGCGTGCGGGCCGACACGCAGGCCTCGAAGGCAGCGGGGTCAAAGGCGAAGTTGTGCTCCTCGTCCAGGACCGCAAAACGCGGCACGCAGCCGGCCAGGCGCACTACTTCCTGGTAGGAGGCATAGCTCGGCGAGGCCAGGATGACCTCATCGCCGGGTTGGGTCAGGGCCAGCAGGCTGGCCGCAATGGCCTCTATCGAGCCGCACGAGACAATGATCTCACTGTCCGGGTCATAGTGCATGCCCTCGTGCAGCAGGGATTCGGCGATCAGTTCGCGTAGCTGGGGCAGGCCCGGCGTCAGCGAGTATTTGGCGCAGGCGCCCTCGGCGATTTTCTGCTGGACAAAGGTTTTGATCGGCTCCGGCGTGTCGAAGCTGGGAATCCCCTGGGCCAGCGATACCACGTCGGGAATGCGACCGGCGGCCAGTTCCATCTCCTTGATGGGCGACAGCTTGAGCTGAGCGGTTCGGGATGATTGCCAATGTTTCTCCTGTTTCACCTGGACGGCGACTCCTCGCGGGAACGGCTGGCAGCAGCCTAGCGAGGCGGACCGGGCTTTGCAATGTGAGGGGCAGTTGGGGTATACCCTGGCACGAGTCTTGACAAATAGGAGAAGCGACGATGGCAGAGCGATTTTTTTCTGAGGACGAGCTGCGCGAGATGGGCAAACGCTCGGTTGACCGGTTGACCGAGGCGATTGAGGCCGGGGACACTGAGGCGGCCAAACGGATCGGCCAGCGGATGTATAACGAATTTCTGAGCATGCACGACCTGTACCGCAACTGGACGACGGCTATGCTGAGCGAGGTCGGCCGCCGCTTCGGGGATGAGGCGCTGGACGAGATCATGACCGCCGGGGTCAAAGCCTGGTGGCTGCCCAACCTGGAAAAGATGCCCCAGGGGGCGGACAAACTGCCCCAGCGAATCAAGATGTTCGTGGCCGGCTTGCGCGGTCACCTGCAGCCGATGGAGATTCAGGAGGATGACGAAAAGGTCGTCATCCAGATGCAGCCGTGCGGCAGCGGCGGGCGGCTGGTCCTGGAGGGCAAATACGAGGGACCGGACGGATTTCTGACGGTTGAGAAACCCCAGCGGATGACCTATAACCGGGCCAACTTTCCGGTCTATTGCGCCCACGAGCCCCCGATGGAACTGGTGGACATTGAGAAGAACGGCAAGCCGTTCGTGGTGGTCGAACCGGCTGCGGTCCTGGGCAAGGAACACTGCTCATTCATTATCTACAAGGATGCGAGCAAGGTGCCGGCCAAATACTACGAACGGCTGGGCCTGAAGAAGCCGGAAACCGACACGGCTGACTGAAGTCGGTCGGAAGTGGCAGGAGGAGCGGGCCATGATTCAAGCTGGAGTGGGTCTGTCGACCCAGAAAAACACGGCCGAGGCCGCGCGTGAGGCAACCCAGACCGCCCTCAGCCAAGCCGCAATTGATCGCGCCGACCTGGCGCTGGTCTTTGCCACGGCCGATCATGGGGCCGCCTACAGCCAGCTGCTGCGCACGGTCCAGACCACGGCCCAGACCGCCAACGTGGTGGGCTGTAGCGCCGGCGGCGTGCTGGTGTCCGGCAAGGAGGTGGAGCGGACGGCCGGGATTGCGGTTCTCACCGTGCGGGCCGACGCGTTTGCCGCCGAACGCTTCTTTATTCCCCAGCTGCGCGGCCGGGGCCAGGAAACCGGCCAGGAGATTGCGACCCGTGTCCAGCCGCACCGCGGGCCGGAAAACCTGCTGATGGTGTTTCCGGATACCTATAATTTCAATTCCGGCGCATTTTTTCAGGGCCTGAGTCAGGGCTTGAGCGCCGCTGGTGGGCCGATTGAGGCCGTCGGCGGCGGGGCGTCCGAGGACGGCAGCGTGGGCGAAACCTTTCAGCTGTGCGGCGATACGGTCGGCAACAATGCCGTGAGCGGTGCCCTGTTGAGCGGCAATTTTGCCTATTCGGTCGGCATCTCTCAGTCGTGCCAGCCAATCGGTCCGGTCCACACCGTCACCAAGGCTCATCGCAACCTCATCCTCGAGTTGGACGACCGGCCGGCCTTCGAGGTCTTTGTCGAGCTGTTGCCGCCGCCTCTGCGCGAGGATTTGCGCCGAGCGGCCGGGGTGGTGTTCGCCGGGATGCCGGTTGACGCCGAGCGCCAGCACATTGCGGCCAGCGAGTACGTGGTGCGCAACCTGATCGGTTTTGATGCCGATCAGGGGATTGTGGCGATTGCCGACGAGGTTCACCAGGGCCAGAAAATGGTCTTTACCCTGCGCAGCGGCGACGGCTCGCGGGCCGACCTCAAGCGGGTGCTGGAAGGCCAGGCCCAGGCCTGGGCCGACGCCAAGCCGGCCTTCGGCCTGTACGTCAACTGTGTGGGCCGGGGCCAGGGCTTGTACGGTTTTGCCGACCTCGACACCTCGTATATCGCCCAGTACATCGGTGACGTGCCTATTGTCGGATTTTTCTCGGGGTGTGAGATCGCGCCCATCCAACGGGTCGAATCCCTGCTCCAGTACACCGGCGTGCTGATCCTGGTCGGTGAGCGGACAGGGCCGCTCCACTAGGTGAGGGACGCCGCATGACCAGGGACGAGTTTATTCAGAAAATCGCCAAGGGCATGGACCTGCCCGTTCCGCTGCTCGAACGGCTGACCCAGCCGCGCGCCTCGGGCGATAGCCAGGACGGCGGCTGGCGGCTGTCGCGTATGCCGAGCATGGACGAGGTGGAGGAGTTCAACCTACAAGCGCGTTTTGCCTCCTCGGGTTGGCGTACGGCCCTGCGCTCGTTCATCGAGGACTAGAACTCCTCGGCAAACCAGAGGTAGAAGTTGCTCATCGTGCGTCTCTTCTCGAAGAAGATGATGTCACTTCCGTTGTTGCGCACGGATCAGCAAATCCTGGAAAGTCGCTCTGCTCTCTTCGTACTTCATACGGAAGGAGGAAGGGTGATAGAGCACACCGAACTCCACGTTTTTGGGCCTGTGCAGAATGTGGTCCCAAAGGCCACTTCCTAGAACCAGTACGGCGTCCGGCTGCAAGGCCGCGAGCACGGTCTTGAATGGGACCTGCGCGGCACACCACTCGGTGAATGTCGGGGCAGTTCTGGCAGCGGGCAACAAGCTCTGGACGAAGTTGTAGAAGGCTACATGCTCCCATACTTCGGCACGAGCCTCGTCGTCTATCCAGCCCGGATTGCCGAGCAATACCTTGGCGATCATAGTGAAAAACTTATAGCGGCGCTCCTGAGCCCAGTAACGCACTGTGTCCTGAGTGAGCGTGGGTTCAGAGTCTCCTTCTTTCCCGTAGTGGGATTCGCCGAGCACGAGGAGACGAACGCCGAAGCGGCTTTCTCGTCCGTAGTGCCGCCCCTTCCACGGATGGAAGGTGACTCCGGGAAATTGGGGCAAGGGCGAGTGACCGCTAGAGCAGTTTCAGGGAATTTCGATACGTCGGGCGGGCTTTGCAAGCGGGC